>CADBLW010000345.1 GCA_902795625.1 uncultured Lachnospiraceae bacterium
CCGGATCCGGGCAAGGATACACCTCCGGAAGAGGATGTGCCTCCGACCCCGAAGACGGCTGATACCGCACACAGCGGACTCTGGCTTCTGGCACTGCTGATCTCCGTACTGGCATTTGTCAGTGTTGTGGTGTTCCGCAGGAGAGGCTGGCTTCTGAAAAAGCGGGAAAGTTGAGAATTTCGAAAAATTGTCGTTGACAAACGCGTATCGGTTCGATATAATGCTGATATGCGTGTGCCGGGCACAGACGGTTCGGCCAAATAGTCGTCAAGGAGGTGGAGACAATGGGAGCGATTTGTCCTAAGAATAAACATTCCAAGGCAAGAAGAGACAGTCGCAGAGCTAACTGGAAGATGACTGCTCCGAATCTTGTAAAGTGCAGCAAGTGCGGCGCGCTTATGATGCCTCACAGAGTATGCAAGGCATGCGGATCTTACAACAAGAAAGAGATCATTCCGCAGGAAGCATAATTTGGAATATGTAATGCAATCAAGGGCTGAACGAGAAATCGTTCAGCCCTTTCTATTTTCTTGAAACGAAAGGTCCTTTCTGCTACAATGAAACTGCGAGTACGTGTAAGGAGATTTTTGCTCTATGGATATTGATTATCTGTTGATGTTACAGAGGTTTCGCGAGAGTATCGACAACTTTCTAACGCCCTTTATGGAGGGCATTTCGCTGTTCGCTGTGACGTATCTGATCATGCTCCCGGTGTTCCTGTACTGGGTGTGTGACAAGAGGGCAGGACTGTACACTCTGGTGTCGTACTATCTGTGCTGCAGTATCAATGCCCTGGTGAAGCTGACGGCATGCGTCTATCGCCCGTGGATCCGCGACGCCCGCGTCGTTCCGGCGGGGGATGCGATCACCACAGCCACCGGCTACTCCTTCCCCAGCGGCCACACGACCACTGCGGGGCCGATCTACGGCGGAATGGCGGTTTCCGGGAGAAAACGGGTGAAGCCGGTCGCCGTGTTCTGTGTGATCATGGTGGCGCTCACTGCATTTTCCAGAAACTATCTCGGAGTTCACACCCCTCAGGATGTCCTTGTAGGACTTGTGGAGTCCGTGTTGGCGCTCTGGGCGGCAGCGGTTTTGTTCCGTTATCTTGATCAGCATCCGGAGAAGGAGAACCTGTTCCTGATCATCAGCTTCATCGTCGGATGGCTCGGCATCATCTACATCACCTTCAAGCCGTATCCGATGGACTACGTCGACGGAAAGCTTCTCGTCAACCCGCAGAAAATGATGAACGACGGGTACGGGGACACCTGCCTTCTGATCGCATTTCCGATCGCACGGTTCATCGAGAAAAAGTGGATCAGATTCCGCGCGACGGGCCTTAAAGGCGCAGGTCTTTTCGTAGGACTGTTCGGCCTTGTGCCGCTGTTCTTCATGATCGAGTATCTCGGGACGCCTCTGGACAATCTGCTGGGAACCCACTGGGGGCATTTTACGAACAGCTTTATCACCGTACTGTATTGTGTGGCGCTTTATCCGCTGGTGATCAAACTCTGGCAGACAAAGTTTGCACCGGCAGATCCTGAGGAAACTGTGACGACATCGTCCATGGACACCGTGGTAACGGATTCCGAGGAAACCGCATCGACAAATTCCGGGAAAAAGTCGTAAAATACGGCACTATTCCGGTCGGCGTCCGATTTGCCGTCAGGCTGTATGGACACGCTGTTTAAAGAATGATAGAATGCTTTATATAGATGTTGGCACGTAGAATAGGAGGTGGATGGAGTATGTCGGAAAATTCTTCGAATTCGACAGCCGAGGCTGCTGTCGAAGCTAAGGCTGTGCAGAAGAAACCGTTGACACGGTTCGGAGAGTTTGAGCTGCTGAAGGCGTTGGCGATCCTCGGACTTCCCGCGGTACACCTGATGGAGGAGGCCCTTGAGGAAGGATTTGCCGGCCCGGGACTTCTCAAGTTCGGCACCGGTATCATCGGCTTGTGCGCGTTCGGTCCTTCGGTGTTCATGCTCTGCATGGGCTTCGGGATCGGCGGCGGCAGAACCTCCCCGAAGCATATCCGCGCGAACGGAATTCAGTTCCTGCTGATCGGTGCGCTGCTCAACATTTTCCGATGGCTCATCCCGGGAATTATCAAGGCTTCGGTGTTGCATACATCGCTCATCGATGACCTCGAGGTCTGTCTGCAGTCGGATATCTACTATTTCACAGGCTTGTACTTTATCCTGTATTCCTTCCTGAAACAGTGGAATATCAAGACGCCGGGTGTGGTCATGACAAGCGTGCTGATGCTGACGGCCAACACGCTGCTGACACCGTTCACAAGCGCGTATATCCACGACGAAACGCTTGTTTCGCTTGTCGGAAACATTGTCTATGTAAACGAGACAAGCTGTTTCCCGCTGCTTTCCTGGGCGATCTTCCCGAGTGTCGGCGTGCTTCTCGGCGAGATCCTGAAGAAGACGGACGAGGCGCAGAGGGAAAATATCATGCGGCGCATGTTTGACTTTTCCGCGGCACTGCTGGCATCGTTTGTGGTGTTTCTCTGGAATTATGACATCGACATTGTCAAGGCTGTGGTGTCGCCCGCAAACGACTATATCACCGACCTTCCGAACGTGATCCTTCTGCTCAGCCTTGCGCTGTTTTTGGTGGCGCTCACCTACAATCTGTGCAAGCTGATCGGAGCCTCCGGGTTCATGAAGTTCATGCTCCGGATCTCCGCCTTTATCATTCCGTTCTACCTGCTGCAGTGGATCATCGTTTCGTGGATCGTTTACGGACTGTCGATCGCACGCGCGCCGGCGGAGTGCATCTCACTCTGGATCTATTTCGTGTGTGTCGCGGCCATCACGGCAATCTGTATTCTTGTGACCAACAAGTACGGAATGAAGATCATGAAGATCCTGCTGAAGATCACAAGCTTCAAGAAAAAGAAGAAAAAAACGGTGAAGGAGGCATAAACCATGGGAAAAAAGCAACCGCTGTATATGGATGTTGAGCCTGTGAGCAGTCTTGCGGAAATGATCGAGCGCAAGGCGAAGGACATGCCCGAGGGAGTTGCCTTCCGGTTCACCAAGGGCAGGGACCAGATTGAAAATAAGACCTATGCCGATACATACATGGATGTCCGAAAGGCCGCTTCCCGGATTGAGGAGCGCTTCGGAACAGGGCAGCACATCGCCGTCTTAGGTGAGAACTCATACGAGTGGCTGGTGGCATTTTTCGCGGTAATGACCTCGGGAAATGTTGCGGTGCCGATCGATAAGGAGCTGCCTGCTGCGGAGGTTGCGGCGCTGATCGCTGCGGCGGATGCAAAGGCAATCTTTATTTCCAAGACCTACAGTGACCTCGCGGAGGGAATCGAGGGACTGCAGCTTACCACGCTGAAGGCGCTGCTGGAGGATTTGACGAGCGGTGACGAAGCCTATGAGCTGAAGAAACCGGGGAAGGATGAGCTTGCGGCGATCTTCTTTACCTCAGGCACATCGGGAACCAGCAAGGGCGTTATGCTGAGTCACGGAAATCTGGCGGCGGAAGTGTCCGACTGCTGCCGCATGTTCGACACGGAGGGCATCCATATGACGCTTTCCGTTCTGCCGTTCCATCACACCTTCGGAATGAGCGTGGCAATCCTGATGCCGTATTTCTACGGAGTTCCGATCTTTCTGAACAAGAGTTTAAAGCGCCTTACGGATGATATTCAGAAGGCGAAGCCCGATCTGATGATGTTGGTGCCGCTGTTCATCGAGACATTTTACAAGCGGCTCATGGAGGGCATCGAGAAGAGCGGCAACGCGAAGAAGGTTCAGAAGGGCATCAAGGTAAGCCGTTTTCTTCGGAAAATCGGCATCGACAAGCGTCGCGAGTATTTTGCGGAGATCCTCAAGTCCTTCGGCGGTAACCTTAGGATGATCATCTCCGGCGGTGCGTACCTCGATCCGATGTATGTGACGGCATTCCGCGATTTCGGCGTCGAGATTTATAACGGGTACGGCGCGACGGAGTGTTCCCCGTGTATCGCCTTCAACCGCCCGCATTACAATAAGGACGGCAGCGTCGGACAGCTGATCCCCGGGACGGAGGCGAGAGCTACGGAGGACGGAGAGGTTCAGATTAAGGGACCGACCGTGATGCAGGGCTATTACAACAATCCCGAGGCCACGGCGGAAACACTGCAGGACGGCTGGTATTCCACCGGCGACCTGGGCTATGTGGACAAGAACGGCTACCTGTTCCTCACCGGGCGGAAGAAGAACCTGATCATCCTGAGCAACGGTGAGAATATTTCTCCGGAGGAACTGGAAAATGACTTCCGCAAGGATCCCGGCGTCAACGAGGTCCTGGTCTATGATCGGAAGAACGCGATCGTTGCGGAGATCTATCCCGAGGAGGCGTTCATGGGCAACGAGGACTACTTCAACGAGCTGATGAAGAAGGTCAACGAGGGACGCCCGATCTACAAGCAGGTTGCGAAGGTAGTGCTTCGCAGCGAGGATTTCATTCGAAATACAACCAAGAAGGTTGTACGATACAAGAACATACCAAAGGAGGAGTAAACTGATGTTTGATCGTACTGTGGAGATCTTAAGCGAATTTGTTGACAGTGAGGAGATTACGAGAGAGAGCGCGCTGGTGGATGATCTGGGCCTGAGTTCCCTGGATGTGATCAACGTCGTTGCCGCGTTTGAGGATGAGTTCGGCATTGAGGTCCCGGATCGCGTGATCCCGACGCTGCGCACGGTAGGCGATGTTGTGGATTATCTTGAGGAAAATGCCGAGTGACCGGCAGGCACAATACACTGTGATCGACGAAAACTCCGGACAACACGGGAAAATATACTGTGATCAACGAAAAGCCCGGGCAGGGAATGAAACCTGCCCGGGTATTTATGTTCGGTGGTGGTTTTTATGTATGGTGGTTATTTGCCGAAGAACAGAGACAACAGTCCCTTGACATAGGGAAGATACCGCTCCGGATGCTTCGGCAGTTCCTTGGCGGGGAACAAAAAGCACCGGTCTTTGGAGCCGTAGAGGAAACAGGGGGAGAACACCTCGCCCACCTGCGGCAGCAGCTCGCCCCGGAACCAGTCAAAGGCTTCACCGCGCTTGGCGGGACGGCAGTACTTGCGGTCCATGTGCGTCGCGATGCTCTTGTGGATCGCGCGTCCCTCCAGCGGAAGATAGAAGTAGTCGTGATAGTTGTCGTAGTAGTGCTTTGCAGGCTCCGTGAGGATCGGGATGCTCAGAGTCGGGCGGCCCTCCTCGTCGGGGGCGATCGCGACTATGCAGTCGGGGCATGGCTGGGTGAGAGTGAGACATTTGCCGGGGAGAGGGCAGGCTAAGAGCAGACCCTTCGGCCAGCGGCGGTTTGTCATCAGCGTGATCATCGCGGAGACGCCGAAGCCCGTGAGGTCGGCATCCTCGATATCGCCGTTCAGAATGTCAAACACGTCATACAGCCGCACAAGCGAGACAAGTCCCGCGAGATCCTCACGGTTGTGCCGTGAGAGCGTTTCGTAGATGCCGGCCGCGGACTCCTCGGCGGAGTAGGGAAGGTCAGGGTCGTGAGGCGGCGCGGGAATCTGCATCGTCGACTGTATATGAAAGAGCTTGTTGTATTTTACGTAATCGCCGTAGTAGCGGATCAGTGTGCCTCCGTCGTACGGGTCAACTCTTGTGTAGCCCGCGTAGGGCTCGAGGTCGCGCTGACGGCAGGAGGACAGAAGAGCGGGCTTTCTCAGTCTGCGGAGCTGCGTGTAGAGGTCAACGGAGAGCGCAGGCCAGGTGATGTTCAGTTCCATATAGCGGCAGCGGTCGCGCAGGAACGGAATGTCGAAGGTTGTTCCGTTGAAATGGAGAAGCGCACATTCGGCGGGCAGCGCCTCGGCAAATGCCCGCAGCAGTTCCTCCTCCTCTGCGGGTCCCTCCGCGAACCACTGGCGGAAGATCCAGTTCCGGCCCTCATCCCGCATCACCGCTCCGATCATGTAGGTGCAGGCGGAGGATGAGGAGAGCCCCGTAGTCTCTATGTCAAACCATACCGGCTCGGCACTGCCGATCGGGCAGTAGGTCTCGTTCGCAAGCCAGGCTTCCAGCGCGGGAAGCAGGTCTTCGGAGACGAGTTCGGTTAACGGTTGTTCGATGTATCGCATGGGGTTCCTCCGGAGTGCCGCACCCTGACTGATAACGATGGCGCGGGGCACATTTTTCGTTTATTACGGTAACAAAATAAATGCGGAATTTCAAGCGGAAAATAGGCAGAAAATGGGTGCTTTTCCGCGAGCTCTGTGATATACTGCTATCAGGGACTTTATGTCCGGAAATGAGGTAGCGAAATGATTGCGATGCTTCAGGGGAAGCTTGAATATATGACGGAGTCGGAGGCCGTGATCCTGTGCGGCGGCGTCGGTTACGAGGTGACCATGCCCGCGTCGGATCTGTCCTCGATGCCCGGGATCGGGGAAGAGGTGCGCGTGTATACGCATTTGAGCGTAAATGAGAACACGGGCATCAATTTGTTTGGATTTCTCACAAGGGACACGCTGGAGATGTTCCGGCGGCTGATCACCGTGAGCGGCATCGGGCCGAAGGGCGCGGTCGGGATCCTGTCGACCATGTCGGTACAGGATCTGCAGATGGCGATCCTGACCGAGGACGTCGCGTCGATCGCGAAGGCGCCTGGTGTCGGAAAGAAGACGGCAGCGAAGCTTGTGCTGGAGCTCAAGGACAAGGTCGACTGGAAGCAGACACTGGAGGCGCGTTTGGATGCAGGCGCGGCGGCAGCGGCGGCAGTGCCCGGTCGGAGTGCGGCGGCAGC
>CADBLW010000346.1 GCA_902795625.1 uncultured Lachnospiraceae bacterium
GACATCACCCCGACGCCCGCCGGCAACAACACAACGCCCTCCGCCACGGAGGCCCCCGGCACTTCGCCGTCCTCCGGCAAATCCGGCACAAAGATCCCGCCCTACCGCCTGTGGGGCAGCGGCATCCTCGCGGTTCTGGCGATCCTTGGGTTCACCGTGCTTGCCCTTCGCAAGCGCCTCACCCGCCGCAACGCGCTTCTCCTTGCCGGTGTGCTCGCAGCGCTCACGGCAATCCTCTGGCTCGTGCGCATCCAGACGCCGGACCAGTACTACGCAAGCCTCGCCGTCTCTGACGAGGAGGCCGCGGGTTCCGTCACGCTCTCCATCCGCTGTGACACCGTCGCCGGGATCGACGGTCTGCCCGAGGACGGTGTCATGCTCGCGCCGGTGAAGATTGCTTTCCGCGAAGGAGACACCGTATTTGACGCACTTTCCGCCGCGGCGGCCAAGGCCAAGCTCCCGCTCGACATCAGCGGCGGCAACACATACATCCGCAGTATCGGAACGCTTCGTGAATTTTCCTACGGAACGCTCTCCGGCTGGATGTACTATGTGAACGGGGAAGCGCCCACCGAGAGCTGCGGCCAGCGGAAGCTGCGCGACGGCGATGTCATCGAGTGGCGGTACACCCGCGACATGGGTTCCGACACGGAAAATTAATCGGACAAAGCAAGGTTATTTTTCGCCGAACGCAAGCGGCCAAGCCGCCGCACAGCGGCGATATACTCTATATATCGACAATTGTCAGCCTATAGGCAACATTCTAAGGTAAGTACATCAAACCGGGGCGCCTCGCGCCTTCCCAAGGAGGATGTACTTATGATTACCTACGAGCCGTTTCGACGCATGACTAAAGAGCGGAATATCTCCACCTATAAACTGATCAATTACTACGCGGTCGGACGCAGCCTGCTCCACCGCCTGAAGCACGATCTTCCCATAACGACCGTCACGCTCAACGACCTGTGCCTCCACCTGAACTGCCGCGTGGAGGACATCGTGGAATTCCATCGAGATGAGTCGGAAAATGTGTATCTTCCCTCCTCCGTCAACTACACCGAGGTCGCGGAGGACGACCCGGAAGAGCAGTAACCGTCTCGACAATCCATCGCATCCCTGCACCGGACTTTCCCGGCGGGATCACACTCGCTCAACACGCACAAAAAATCCCGCAACTTTACCGGTTGCGGGATTTTTAACACTATACAATTGTCTGACGGATCACAGACCGTAGCGGTCCGCTTTCTCGTCCACGATGAGGATCTTGCCCTCGCCCACGAGACGGCGATCCGAGTGGATCGTGTCGCGGCTCTCGACGATGCAGTTCTCAATGTAGGTGTTGTCGCAGATGTGAACGTCATTGAGAATGATGGAATTCTTAATGGTTACGTTGTTGCCGACATACACCTTCTTGAAGAGCACTGAATTTTCCACGGTACCGTTGACGATACAGCCGGAAGCGATCAGGCTGTTCTTCACCACGGCGTCGGGGTTGTATTTGGCGGGCGGAAGATCGTCCACCTTGGAGTAGATGTCCGGATACTGGCGGAAGAAGTAATCGCGGATGTCCGGCTTGAGGAAATCCATGTTTGTCCGGAAATAATCCTCCACCGTCGCGATGTTGCTCCAGTAGCCCACCATCCGGTACGCGCAGATCCGCTTGCTGGACTTGTAGCGCATCAGAACGCCGCGCACGAAGTCATAGTTGTTGTCCGCGATGCAGCGCTCCAGGAGCTCGATCAGGAGACGCCTGCGCACCACGTAGATGCCGGTCGACACGAGACGGTTGTCCGACTGCAGCGGCTTCTCCTCGAACTCAATGATGCGGTCGTCGGAATCCGTCGTGACCGTACCGAATCGGGAGTTGTCCATATCTTCCGGAAGCTCCGTCACAACCACGGTGATGTCCGCCTGCGTGTCAATGTGGCGGTTGAGCACCTGGTTGTAATCCAGTTTGTAGATTCCGTCGCCGGACGCGATCACCACGTACGGCTCATGGCTGTTGCGCAGAAAATCCAGGTTCTGATACATGGCATCCGCCGTTCCGCGGTACCAGAAACCGTTCTCCTGGGTGATGGTCGGGGCGAAGAGATACAGTCCGCCCTGCTTGCGGCCGAAATCCCACCATTTGGAGGAATTCAGGTGCTCATGCAGGGAGCGGGAGCTGTACTGCGTCAGCACCGCAACCTTCTGAATGTGCGAGTTTGTCATGTTCGACAGCGAAAAATCGACGCTTCTGTAGCTGCCTGCCACAGGCATCGCCGCGATCGCACGGCGACTCGTCAACTCCTGCATGCGGCTCGAATTGCCGCCGGCTAAAATGATACCGATTGCTTTCATGATTCGTCACCTGCCTTTACCAGACTAGCGCCGCTCTCCAGCACGCCGTTCGGATAATCATCCTCGCTCGTTCCGCCGAGGATGACCGTGTTCTTTCCGATGGTCACACCGTGCGGAACAACGGAATCCTCACCGATGGTGACAAGACCCTCGCTGTAAATGTGCGGTTTCCAGGTGTTCGGAACCTCCTCGCCGACGCCGAGCTTGCAGTTGTCGCCGATCACTACATTTTCCGCGATGATCGCCTTCTCGATGTAGGTGCCCTTGCCGACGGACGTGCCCTTCATGATGATCGAGTCGCGCACTACGGCGCCCTCGCCGATGGTCACGGCCTCGCCGATGACGGAGTTGTGAACCTCGCCGTACACCTCTGTGCCCTCACCGATGATGGCGCGGTTGATCACGGCATTGTCCGCGATATACTGCGGACGGATCACCTCGCCCTTGGTGTAGATCTTCCAGTACTCGTCGTAAAGGTCGAACACCGGCACGATGTCGATGAGCTCCATGTTGGCAGCCCAGTACGAACCGAGGGTTCCGACGTCTCTCCAGTACCCGTTAAATTCATATGCAAAGATACGGTCACCCCGGTTGTGGCAGTACGGAATGATGTGCTTACCGAAATCGCAGCCCTCCTGCTCGGAGAGTGTGATCAATGCCTCGCGCAAAACTTTCCACGTAAAAATATAGATACCCATCGAAGCAAGGTTGCTTCTCGGGTTAGCGGGCTTCTCCTCAAACTCGCGTATGCGCATTTCGTCGTCGGTGATCACGACGCCGAACCGGCTTGCTTCCTCCCATGCCACGGGGATCGTTGCGATGGTTACGTCGGCGTTGTTCCTCTTATGGAAATCAAGCATCTCCTCGTAATCCATCTTGTAAATGTGGTCGCCGCCGAGCACCAGAACGTACTCCGGGTTATAGTACTCCATAAACCGAAGGTTCTGATAAATGGCGTTCGCCGTGCCGGTGTACCACTCCGC
>CADBLW010000347.1 GCA_902795625.1 uncultured Lachnospiraceae bacterium
GCCACACAAAGAACTGTCGTTGTAATCCCGACATGGGAATAACCGTATTGCCTTTCCGGATTGTATATCATATACTGTAAACAGCGCAGCGGCATGATCGAGACCTCTGCCGAAGGGCAGGCGGATCAGAAGAAAGGCATAGGATATGAATCTACCGATAACCGTAACACAGAATGAACTGATGGACATCCTTATCAATGTAGCCCCCACCAGACCGGTATTCATCTGGGGCGCGCCCGGGATCGGCAAATCCGCCCTGGTTGAGCAATTTGCCGCGGACATGGGACTTCCCTGCGTATCCCTTCTGGGAAGCCAGCTCGCTCCGGAGGATATCATCGGTATCCCGCAGATCAAGGGCGAAACTTCCGAGTTCCTTCCGCCGAAGATGATCGCCCGGAAAGAGCCTTATGTCCTTTTCCTCGATGAGCTCAACGCGTGTTCCCAGGAAGTACAGAAGGCGTTCTACTCTCTCATCCACGAGCGAAGGATCGGCGAATACCACCTTCCGGAGGGAAGCATCGTGATCGGAGCCGGAAACCGTGCGCAGGACAGCGCGATCGTAAAGACCATGTCCTCGGCACTGGTAAACCGCATGTTCCATGTGCAGATGAAGGCCGACCCAAGACAATGGATCAAATGGGCACAGAACAACGATCTCCATCCCTGGGTGATCGATTACATCATCCAGCGCCCCGACCATCTGTTCTCGGAGCCTCCGAAGACCGAGGAGCCCTTCTCAACACCGCGCTCGTGGCATATGTTGAGCGATGCCCTCAAGGAATACGGTGCGGGCAAAAAGGACCTTCCGGGGGAAACCCTCAAAATGCTTTCCTATGCATGCCTCACTCCTTCCCACGCGGGAATGTTTTTAGCCTATACCAAGAGCTTAAAGAACGCCCACATGCTCGATGACATTATTGCGGAAAATGCAAAATGGCCCGCTAAGCCCGAGGACCGGGACATCCTTTATTTCCTCGCACAGTCCTTCCGCGCAAAGCTCGTGACGGAATTGCCGAAGAGCAAGCAGAGCATTTCCGGCAACATGCTTTCCTTTGTCTTCCGGGCGAAAGCAATGATCAAGGAGCTCTCCGCGATCAACTTCGAAATCGCGCAGATGGTGGTGGCATCCGATGATGACAGTGCCCTCCCCGAATGGTTCATGCTCGAAGTGATCCGGGATCTGCCCCGTCTTGTCAACAAATAAAGGTGCGAACATGCCTATACTACGAAAAAAATATTTCTACCGGGACGAGGATATTCCCAAGGAATTGAAAGCCCTGTACGCAGGATATGACCTGATCGAACAGCATCCTCTCTTTTCCAGGCTTGAAGGCTTCATCCTTCTGAGGACATCCCACCTGTCGGGGAAACGCAGCATTGCATGCGTAACCAAGGAGGGCGATCTCCATGTGAACACCTCTGTCTATCT
The DNA here is from genome assembly GCA_902795625.1 of uncultured Lachnospiraceae bacterium. Lineage (GTDB taxonomy): Bacteria > Bacillota > Clostridia > Lachnospirales > Lachnospiraceae > ISDg. The sequence continues at coordinate 1,430 of CADBLW010000347.1, forward strand.
GACGCCTCAGGAGTGGGCTTATATACTCGTCCACAATCTGCTTCACCTGGCGTTCGGACATTTCGACAAGGAAAAAATGCCTCAGCGGCCCGATGTGATCCCGGCCGTGTGGAACAAAGCCTGCGACATATACATCGCAAGATTCCTTGCCGATATAGGTTTTGCAGCGCCGCTTGTTCCGGATCCCGCAGAGAAGTACCCGATCAAACTGAATGATGAAGTCAAGATCTACGACTATCTTTTGGAAAATGAGGGGATCGCCCCGGAACAGACCTACGGGTTTAACGATATCGGCTACAAGGATATGATCGGAGCGGATTCCCCGATCGTTTACAAGAACGGAGAAAAGAATAAATACGCAACGGCATTTTACGACGCCATCACCAGGTCCATGAAAAAAGCCGTATGTGATGCCGGCGGATATGATGCCAAACAAAAGAAAGACACCGTGATCAGCAAGGCGGCGGGATGGTTTCTTGCGCACTATCCTCTTTTGGGAGGCCTTGCAGCCTCATTTAAGATCATAGAGGATGTTGCGCTGTGCCAGCGATACGAGATCCAGATCGCAGCCGTCGATGCGGTCCGGGGTGAGATCTATGCCAATCCCACCTGCGAGTTCACCACGGAGGAATGGAAATTCGTCCTTGCGCATGAATACCTGCACGCCGGGCTCTGTCATCATGACCGCTGCCAGGGAAGGGACCATTACCTTTGGAATGTCGCCTGCGACTATGTCATCAATCAGTGGCTCCACGAGATGCACATCGGTAATATGCCGGCGGAGGGACTTCTTTACGATGAGTCTCTTCGCAATATGTCCGCAGAGGAAATCTACGATATCATCGTACGGGAAATGCGGAAGTACAGAAAGCTTTCCACGTTCCGTGGTTACGGACAGGGCGATATATTCGGCGGCAACACTCCCAGCTTCGAGGGGATTGACAAAGGGATCTCCCTTGACGAGTTTTTCAAAAACTCCCTGCGGGAGGGCCTTGATTACCATATAACCCATACCCGGGGCCGTCTTCCGGCCGGTCTGGTCGAGGAAATACGGGCGCTTTCGATGCCCCCGATCCCCTGGGAGGTGGAACTCGGAAAATGGTTTGACGAACAATTCCCGCCGATTGAAAAATACCGGAGCTATGCAAGGCCGAGCAGGCGACAGGGCTCCACTCCGGATATCCCCAGACCGAGTTATGTGATCCGGGATATCGACCTCGAAAGCAGAACCTTCGGCGTTGTGATCGACACTTCCGGGTCGATGTCCTCATCCCAGATCGGTCTGGCTCTCGGCGCGATCGCAAGCTATGCATTTTCCAAAGAGGTGCCCCTCGTCCGGATCGTATTTTGCGACGCTGAGGCAACCGATGCCGGATATCTGGCTCCGGAGGACATCGCCGGACGGGTTGAGGTCACCGGGCGCGGCGGAACGGTCTTACAGCCGGGAGTTGACGCGATCGAAAAGGCAAAGGATTTTCCGAAAGACGGACCGATCCTCGTCATTACCGACGGCTACATTGAGAATGATCTGCGGATCAAGCGGGAGCACGCCTTCCTGATCCCTAACGGAAGCAGACTTCCGTTCCGGCCGAAGGGAAAAGTGTTCTACATGGATAACAGAGATAAGCACAAATAAAGGCACCTGCCGGGTTCTTCCCAAAGCAGGTGCCTTAACTCATGTCTTATTGTACTCTTCCGCTCCGTTCATTGCCGGAGCATCGGGCCTTATCAGCGCGAGGTGCAGATCTGGTAGATCACGCTGCCGACAGTTGCCATATTCTTCTTGATGGTTTCGTTGTCATCGAGAGGCAGGCCGGAATACTGCGATGTGTTGATGTAGTCCTGCGAGAACTGGATCGACGTTACGCAGGTGATCAGGTCTTCCACGCAGTCGTCGAAGCCGTCGTTCGGGCAGCTCACGCCCATCAGTCCGAAGCAGGTGTAGTACCAGTTGCCTCCGTAGTAATTGTAGAAGTCTAGATCGATCAGCGCGCATGCGATACCGAGCTTGCAGGCGTTGCCGTACTCGTCGGTAAATGTGCCGTAGCCGGCCGTCTCAGGTCCGTATCCTGCGTATGGTCCCTGATAGTTTTCAACCCGGCTGAGCTGGATATTGTTCATTGTCGGGAAGAGCTGCATGCCGTCGTAACGCTTCTGGTAATCGATGCAGTACTGCCAGCAGTCCGTGACGCCGCGCACGGTGGCGCTTGTCAGAACAGGACCGTTGGCGATCATGCCGCCGGTGGTGTCATAGTACGACAGGTATTTCCGGGAGCTCTCGCTCTTGTGGAGCGGTGCCAGTGCGCCGTAGAAGAACGCCTGTCTGCTCGGCATGTTCGGATCGTAGATACGGTAGCCGATACCGCCGAAGCTGCCGTAGACATCGACACGCCAGCCCTCGGGGATCAGCATGGTGAAGTAACCGCCGTTGTAACTCACAAGGTTCAGTTTCTCACCCTTGCGCGAGGCAGTTCCGGTATCACCGGAATCACCGCCGCTGCCTCCGTTGCCGCCGCTGCCGCCGTTGTCGCCGGCCGTAGCACCCTTGCCGGAATTGATCGCCGGCATGGTTGTCACGCCGCCGTTTTGAATCGTGAACGTGCCGAAATTTTGCGATGTGGTCCAGCTCGTTCCGTTGAAGTAGACACAGGCAGGATTGTTGAGATCCTCCTCCGCATACTCGAGCAGGCAGATATACGTGCCCGCAGGAAGCAGGACGCTCACTATGCCGTTTGTGTCCGGGAAGCCCTGGGCAACGACCTCACCGTTGGTATTGCCGATCAGACAGATCGCCTGCTTGGAACTGATGTAACCGTCGACCTGGAAATTCAGTCTTCCGCAGCCGCTCTTGGTCGCCTCGAGATAACTCGTGTTCCAGTCAACATTGAGACCGGCTTCGGCAAATGCCTTGTTGACGGTCGGGCCGAATTCCTTGAGCATGCCGTTGATCTTCAGGCTGGCAAGCAGGATTGCGTGCAGGTCCTCATAGTCGGACATCGGGGTGAGCAGTTCGATGGAGGTCGTCCACATTTTAAACTGCTGTTCCAGGCTCATGCCGTCGCGGTCGAGCAGGTATGCAAGGTGGCTGACCAGCGTGTTATTGTAATGGACACCGCCGTTGTCGTTATACGAGCCCGGCGCGAGTACCGGAGGTACGTAAAATTCGTCGCCGATAAATGCGGGCTGGTTGTAACGGTTGGGGTTCGCCATGTCACGCTGTGTGCCGTCGTTGGCGGTTTCGGAGATGATCCAGCCGGTATCGGATGTCTGTCCGGTAATCTTCTCACAAATATTACCGAGAATGTCGCTGTACGCTTCATTGATCGCACCGGTCTCATTCTGATAATAGATGCCCTGCATCGAGTTCGAAGTCACGCCGTGCGTAAACTCATGTCCGCAGACATCGGCACAGTAGCTGTACTTGTTCGCGTCGGAAGCGGCGAAGCATGCCCAGCCGCTGTTAATTCCGTAGTAGCAGGCGTTGTTGACCGGATTCCCCTGCTCGTCGCAGTAACCGACCGTAACCAGGATCGGGGTCTCAAAACCGTCTACCGACTTGATGCCGTGATCGGCGAAGAAGTCGTAGGCGTTGATGTAATTATAGAAGGCCATCAGGTCGTTATCCTTCCAACCTTCGGTAAGACTCGTGCTGGAAACAAAATTCAGGGTTCCCTGATAGCAGAAGTCTTTATACTGCGCCAATGCAATCTTGCGTTGGGGATTCATCAGGTAGTATTTGCCGTCCTTCGAGCTCTTGGCGATCGGCACCGTGATCTGTTTGGTGCCGCCGGTCGGCATTGCAATGTTGAAACTCACATCCTGCGGAGTGAGGCCGTCGAAATATGCATCGTTGTTGAGAACCTCTTTGTTCGACTGAGCAAAGCTGTTCGTCGGAAGGGAAAGTATCCAGTCTCCGTCCGTGGTAACATAGTTTGCATAGTACGGCATGTCAAAGGTTGCGCTGGCATCCGGGTTGTTCGTATAAACCACCCAGCAGTTATAAACCACAAAGTTAAACTGAACTGCCATTTGCACGGTCTTGCCCTGCTGGATCGTGTACGCGGATCCGAGGTTCTGCGCGAGGTACTGCTCCGCCTGCGCCGCAGTGATGGCCGGTTCCTTCGGTGCGGTACCGACGTTCGGAGTGAACGAACATGTCAGGCCAACGGTGTAGCCGTCCGGGTCAACTACGATGCGCATCGTCGCATACTGCAGGGTATTGATACCGTAGCGCTGCTGATACGTGTAATAGGTATAATTGTTTTTGTCCTTGGAGTAATAGACCGCGAAGAACTCGCAGCCCTTGGTCAATCCAAGCAGGGACGCTAAGCCCTTAACGGATTCGACGCCGTCCTCGGCATTGAGGACCTTGCCCTCGTAAAATTTGCCGATCAGTGTCGAGAGATAACCGTTGTTATTATAGATATCGATCACAAGGTTATCGCCGTTCATGGCCTGGATATCTTCCATCGTAAGCTGCACGGTGGTTCCGGTCTGGGCCGCGTAGGACTGGTTTTCAACCGGAAGCGTATTCGGCTTCTCCGACGGTGCACCGAAGTCGGAACCGATTCCGGCACCTGTCTGAAGCTTTAGCGCAAAATCACTGCTTGTTTCAATCTCCGTGCGCCCGGGCCCCGGATCATCTGCGGGCTGGGTCGGCGCCACTGTCGGCGTCTCCTCCGCCGGTTTGGTCGGCTCGGTCGTCGGCGTTTCCGTCGGTGTTTCCGTCGGACTCTCCGTAGCGGGCGTTTCCGTGACCGCAACGGGCTCGGTCGGTTTCTCTGTAGCGTTCTCCTTCTGCTGTTTTCCACAGCCGACAAATGCCGACATCACCAGACACAGCACAAGGAGCCAACTGATCAACTTTTTCATGTAATCACGCTCCTCTCCTCTTTACTTGCGACTGACTTGAACAAGGGAATCACTGTGTAATCCCGTGCCTGTTTTCTTTATAGATTGTATTATACAGTAACGGGCTTTGATTTCCAAACGAGTGTTTGAGGAGCGTTCGAATTCTATATCACTAATTATCAATAGTTGACAAGTTGCTTTGCATTTTTGCATTTTTCTCATTTTGCAACAATTCGGAAGCCTGTTATTTCATCAGCTTTCGCAGAGTCTTTAACAGTTCGTCTACAACTTCTTCATCGCCGTTTTTTATGCCTTCGGTCACACAGCCTTTCACGTGATACCCGAGGAGCTCCTGATTAAAACCGTCGATTGCGGAAGCTGCAGACATGGATTGCTGAAGGATGTCGTTACAGTATGCGTCGTCCTCGATCATTTTCAACAGCCCCCGCACCTGACCCTCCAGGCGTTTCAGGCGGTTCGTCAGCGCCTTTTTCTGCTCGTCGGTTCGATGCGTCTTGTGGTTTTCCATAAGTAATCTCCTTACTCGATTCCCAGCACCTTGTAGTCCTGATCTTCTACGGCTTTTCTGAGCACATCGTCTGCGACATCCGCACTGAGTGTCACAACTGCCGTGTTGGCATTATGATCAGCCACAGCGCTTTCAACGCCATTTACAGCCTCAAGAGCCTTCTTTACACGGGCTTCGCAGTGCTCGCACATCATTCCTTCAACCTTAAGTGTCTTTGTCATTGTTGTTTCCTCCGTTTTTGTGTTGTTTTCGTTGCTGTCAGATAAACCGTCTAACGATACGGTTTTTCTCATCCTGCGGTCATGAGATGCATCATGCACCTTAAACAGATTAAGCCTCAAAGCATTCATGCATACCGTGAAGCTTGACAGAGACATGGCCGCTGCTCCCCACATCGGATTCATGCGGATGCCCCGGAACAGTCCCGCAGCCATCGGTATGAGAATAATGTTATAGGCAAATGCCCAGAAAAGGTTCTCATATATATTCCTGAGAGTTCCGCGGCTGAGCCTTACGGCTGCCGATACATCCGTAAGTTTGGAATTCATCAGCACGACATCTGCCGAGTCCACTGCCACATCCGCTCCTGCACCGATGGCTATGCCGATGTCCGCGCGGGTGAGTGCCGGTGAGTCATTGATCCCGTCGCCTACCATGGCTACCCTTCCGTATTCCTGAAGGTTTCTTACAACC
>CADBLW010000348.1 GCA_902795625.1 uncultured Lachnospiraceae bacterium
AAACTGCCGGCAGCAACGGAAATCCGTGCTGCCGGCAGTTTTTGCTTGCCTACATGCCTGTTTTATCGAAACCTATGTTGACCGCAATCGTTTGTCTGTCCGCGTCACCGGCTGCATCTTGCCACGGCGGTGTCGCTTGTGAAGTTCGGGATGTTGTAGAGAACCAGAACCTCGGTGATCTCATTTTCCGCGATATACTTTAAGACGGAGCCGCGGAAGAAGCGCATGTCGATCAGGTGCGTCTCGGCAAAGTCGTCCACCGTGAACTGCGCGAAGCAGTTGGCGTAGGAATCCTTGAGGATCAGGAGCTTCCCGGTGCCGGGGCCGTTGATGACCGTCGTCTCCTGGTTGGAGTTCAGGAAGACCGCGTACTGGTCACGGCCCTCGAGGTAGCTGCGCTCGTAGATCGTGTCGGTCACGTAGTAGCCGTGGTTGTAGTTGACCGTGTGAGCGGTGTTTTTGTAGTACGCGTCGATGGTGTCACAGGCCGCCAGCGGATCGTTCACCTTGTTGTACGTCGTTCCGCGGAAAATGCAGCTGAGCTGCTCTTTCGTCCACTCGCCGATGGGCGCTGCGGTGAGCCCGCGGTCGTGCATCCACGCGGCGTAGGCGTAGTAGGCGCCGAGGCTCGTCCAGTGGTGGTCGGTCTTGTAATAGATGTACTCATCTTTGTGCGCGGTGAGTGCCTCGGTCACATCACACAGCCGTATCCCGCGGAGAATGGCGTAGTCGAGAACCTTCTGTTCATCGGCGACCTGGGCGTAGGGCGGGAGCTTGTCCGAAAGGACACGGGCTGCCGTGGGAACAAGCATGGTGCGCATGGGGATACCGGCCTCGTCCATGGCGTCCTGAAGTGCCTTGAGGGCCGTCATGTTGGCAGTGGTCTGCTTGCCGTTCCAGGAGCGGTAGATGTCGATCAGATAGCCGTCGTCCGCGTAGTAGACACCGCCGGACTCGCACTTGCCGAGGATGCGCTCGCAGATTGTCTTCACGGCGACCCAGCTGTCACGGCCCGGAAACTGATCGGCGAGGTAGACCTCCGTCTCGCTGCCGAACTGGCCGGAGAAGACGGTTTTGCTCGATACGGCGGGCTTCTGCTGAAGCTCGCGCCGCTCATTTTCCGAATAGACGCGGTCCGCAAGGAGCAGGTGCGCCGCGGCTCCGGCGAGGAGCATCAGGCAGAAGAGTACTGCGGTAACTTTGTTGCGCATAAAATACCTCCGAGGGTGCGTCATCCCAGGCGCTGCGAAAACTGCAGAACGCGGGTGGATGACGGTTGGAATATCAAAACCTGAAATACAGGAAGGGATTGTACGAGCCGCTGATCAGGTAGGCCAGGCTGAGGGCGGAAAGCCCCAGAAGCCGGAGCGAGTCGCAGGCAGTCAGAAGGCCCTCACGGAAGCGGTGACTCACGTTGACGGCAGCGATTTTCCGACCGATCCATGCGACGAGCGGTGTGCTTGCCACAGCGCAGATCACCAGGAGCGGCGCGTAGGAGAGGAGCTGATAGCGCGTCGCGTCGTTGATCAGTCCGGCACCGCCGCCGAACAGTACCTTGATGAACGAGAACCCGCGGCGGATGTCCTCGAAGCCGAACAGCGCGCCGGCGAAGACGATGACGAACAGTGTGTAGACGTGTCCGACGAACCGCGGCAGCGTCTTCAAAAGGTTCGCAAGGAAGAGCTTTTCACACAGCAGCACCGCTGCGTACCACGCGCCCCAGAGGACGTAGTTCCAGCTCGCGCCGTGCCACAGGCCGGTGAGCAGCCACACGATGACAATGTTGAACAGATGTCTGACAAGCCCGCGTCGATTGCCCCCGAGGGGAATGTAGACGTAGTCGCGGAACCATGCGCCGAGGCTGATGTGCCAGCGTCGCCAGAACTCGGTCACGCTTGCGGAGTTGTAAGGGTAGTTGAAATTTTCCGGAAAATGGAACCCGAGCATCCGCCCGAGCCCGATGGCCATGTCGCTGTACCCGGAGAAATCAAAATACACCTGGAAGGCGAGCGCGATCAGCCCAAGCCAGGCCCCCGCGGTTGTCAGCGCTGTGACGTCGGTCTTCGACACCGCGTCCCACAGCAGGCCGATGTTGTTGGCAAGAAGCACCTTCTTCGCAAGGCCGGTCACGAAGCGCCGCGCGCCCTCCCCGAAGGCGTCAAAGCTGTGGGTGCGGGTGTCGAGTTCTTCGGCAATGTCGCGGTAGCGCACGATCGGTCCCGCGATCAGCTGCGGGAACAGCGCGACGTAGGCGCCGAAGGAGATGATGTTGCGCTGTACCTTGGCCGTTCCGCGGTACACGTCGATCGTGTAGCTCATGGTCTGGAAGGTGTAGAAGGAGATGCCGATCGGCAGCGGCAGATCATGCTTCGGCAGCGACAGCCCGGCAAGGTGGTTGATCGTTCCCGTAAGGAAATCCGCGTACTTGAAGAAGAACAGCAGACCGAGGTTGCCGCACAGCGAGATGATCAGGCCGATTTTCCGTTTCGAGGTGCCGCGGTACCGCTCCACCAGGTGTCCGCAGGTGTAGTCGAGCACAGTGGAGAAGATCATGAGCACGACGTACACCGGCTCGCCCCAGGCATAGAAGACAAGGCTGCCGAGAAAGAGCACCGCGTTTTTGCCCCGCCGGGGCGTGATGTAGTACAGAAGGAGCATCGCCGGCAGGAACAGAAAGAGAAAGGTAAGACTGGAGAAAACCATAATTTGCCTCAACAGTAAAAGTGATACGCGCAGGAGTTATTATCCTCTTCATAGGATCCCGGAAAATGCGCCGCTGCGGCGGGAAGCCGTTCGCAGCAGGCGTTCCGATGTTTCTGTCAGCAGCCCTGGAACATGGGCACGCCGTCACCACCGTCCTCGGGGCTGTTGCCGCCTTCGGGATTGGTGCCGTCTTCGGGGATGGTGTCTCCATCGGAGCCGCCGGGGATGTCGAGACCGTCGTCAAAGGGCACGTCGCCACCTTCATAGATGGCTGCATGTTCCTCGCCCGGTTCAGGGTCCGACTCGACGAGCAGATTTTCCGGAAGATAGCCGTACATTTCGCGGATCGTATCGTCGATCTTCTTGTACTCGGCCTCCGCGAGCGCGATGCAGGCGGTGTCATCCATGCCGCTTTCCGGGGATTTGCCGGCGATCAGATACATTACGGTGTTGCCGACCTTGTAGATGCGGGCCCGCGTCAGCTTGTGGGGCTCCATCGGGTACTGCTTGGCGTACATGGTCGCGCGCTCGTATTCCTTGTTGTAAAGCTTCACAAGCTCCTCGGCGTACGCGGCATCCTTGGCGGTTGCGATCACGATCTGATCCTGCTGTACGGAAGGAACGAGGGTGAGCTTCGCAACATAGCTGTCGATCTTCGAAAAGTCGGCATCCGCCAGGGCGCAGGAGTACATCTCGTCCATGGGAACGTCCACGGTGGCATTGTAGCCGTCACCGATCACGCGGGCGATGGCTGCCTCGATCTCGGCGGGAGTGTAGGTCTTGCCGTTGCCCTTGTTGC
>CADBLW010000349.1 GCA_902795625.1 uncultured Lachnospiraceae bacterium
CACATACGAAAGTGCCTGGAAGGTGTAGAAGGAGATACCGATCGGCAGCGACAGCTTCGGCACCGGAAGCGCCGACTTCGCCGGGAGCACGCTGTTTAAGGATGTCACGAAGAAACCCGCGTACTTGAACACGAACAGAAGCCCGATGTTCACGATCACGGCGACGGTCAGCACACCCTTCCTGTGCGCGCCGGCCACGCCGAGGCCGAACAGGTAGTTGAATATGACGGAAACGATCAGCAGGATGACATAGACAGGCTCCCCGTAAGCATAGAACAGTATGCTCGCGAGGATCAGGACCGCATTCCTTGCCTTGCCGTTCGGAAGAACCGCGTGCAGCAGGAACACGATCGGGAAGAAAATGCACAAAAATGTCACCGAGCTGAAAACCATCAAAACCTCCGAATGCCTTACGGCATCGTATATCCGTAGTAATATTCCGCGGTGTAACCGGACGATCCCTTCTGCGGGCCGTACCGCGAATCATTGTAGGTGTACTTGAATTCCTTCAGTTTCTCCGTCGTCACCATGTAGACGTTGCTTCGCATCGCATCGATGTGATACCACACGCCGTCGATCTTCACGATCGTCCACTGGTGTTCGGCAAATGTATGTCCGCCGCCCTTCAGCACGCGCGCGTCATAGCCCGCTGCCTTGAGGAGCTCCGCCATCAATGCCGCATAGTGCCAGCACGCGCCGCACCGCTTGTTGATCGCTTCAACCGCCAGTGCCTTGGAGCTCTTGCTGCCCGACGAATAGTAGGAGTAATACCCGATCTTGCGCTTCACCCAGTTATAGAGATCCTTGGTGTTCTTGCTCTTGATCTCGTTATCGATCACGTACTTCAGGTATTCCTCGAGGTTGTCCTCATTGACGGTGCTGAATTTCTGCGTGGCAACACCGTTCGAGTCGATCGTGTACTTCTTCCCGCTGATGGTCATCTCCGTGCTTGTCACGATCGTACCGTCGGATTTGACGTAGCGGTTCTTGCCGCTGACACGCTGCAGACCTTCCTTCGTGATGAGCGTGCCGGAATCGCTGAACGCGTACAGCTTGCCGTCGATCTTTGTAACGCCGGTGGCGATGGTACCGTCGGAGTAGCAGTAGATCTTGCCGCTGGTCGTGTGCCAGCCCTCCGACAGGAAGCCGCCGTCCTTGGCGAGGTAGTAATATTTTCCGCCAATCTCGACAGTGCCCTGCTTCATCACGCCGTCGGAGCCGAAGTAGTACTTCTTCCCGTCGATGGTCTTCCACCCGGACACGGCGCTGCCGTCCTCATTGTAGTACGCCAGCTTGCCGTCCACGGTGTGCTTGCCGCCGCTGATGACGCCGTTCTCATCGAGATAGTAATATTTGTCGTTGATCTTCGTGACGCCGGTCTGCAGGAAGCCGCGCTTGTAATACTGCTCCCCGAGCTCCGTCTTGATGAACCCGTCAAGGTACACGCCGTCGCTGCGGAAGCGGTACTTCGTGCCGTCCAGTTCAACGTCGCCGACATAGAGCCGTCCTGAATCGGAGAAGCAGTACCTCGAATCGCCGATGGTCTGCCACCCGGTCATCAGCACGCCGTTCTCGTCGTAGTAATACCGGTTTCCGTCGCGCGTGATCCAGCCGCGCGCCAGCTGGTAATTATCCTCAAAATAGTATCTCTTGCCGTCCAGTTTCTGCTCTCCCGAGAGCAGACCGTCCTCCGAGCAGTAGTATGTGCCCGCAGGCTCCTCAATCCAGCCGTAGAGGAAGACGTTGTCCTTTAGGTACCACATCGTCCCGTCGATCTCCGTCGGCCCGTTCAGACGGTCACCATTTTCCGAAAAATAATACTTCTTCCCGTCGATCGTAATCCGCCCGAAACTGAGGGAGCCGTCCTCCTCCGAGGCGTAATACAGACCGTCCTGCGTGAGCACAAAGCCCTTCTGCAGATAGCCGTTCCAGTCGAAGAAATACTTCTTGCCGTCGATCTCGCGCATGCCGGTGAACATCGCGTTGTCCTCCGGCGAAAAATACCGCTCGCCCTCCTCGCAGGCAAGCCACCCGGACACCACGCGCCCGTCCTCGGCGATCCGGTACACGCTGCCGTTGATCTCGCGGATGCCCGCCTCAATAAAACCATGGGAGTTGCGGAAGTAGAGCGTTCCGTTCTCCTCGTAAAATCCTCTCTTCAAAACACCGTCGGTCTCGCAGAAGCAGTAATCCTCTCCGTTGATCTGCGTGACGCCCTTGAAGATTCCGTTCACGGTGGAGTAGTAAACCCGGCCGTTCATCTCCGCGGGTCCCTCGATCAGGTACCCGTCACTGTCAAACAGATACAGCACTCCGTCGATGATCCGCTGACCGACCGCTCTTCCGTCGCTTCTTAAATAGTACCGCCCTGCCGGCGAATCGTGCCAGCCTTCCCGCA
>CADBLW010000350.1 GCA_902795625.1 uncultured Lachnospiraceae bacterium
GATGGCTTTTCCGTTGTTGACGACATTGTAGTGCGTAAGCATAACGCCCTTCGGGAAGCCTGTAGTTCCCGAGGTGTACTGCATGTTACATACATCGTGCTTATCCACCTGGCTGCGGCGCTTCTCAACTTCCGTGAGCGGCACGGTCTCGCCGAGTTTCACGGCGTCGTCCCATGTGAAGCAACCCGGCTGGCGGCTGTCAACGGTGATGATATTTTTCAGGTACGGCAGTCTCTCGCTCTCCAGCTTACCCGGTTCGCAAGTCTCAAGCTCAGGGCACAGCTCCTTCATGGTTCCGACATAGTCGCAATCCTTAAAGCCGTCTATCATGACCAGCGTGTGCGTGTCGGACTGGCGAAGCAGGTACTCGATCTCGTGGATCTTGTATGCGGTGTTGACCGTCACAAGAACCGCTCCGATCTTGGTGGTAGCCCAGAAGGTGATGTACCATGCAGGCACGTTTGTCGCCCAGATGGCTACATGGTCGCCCTTCTTCACATCCATGGCGATCAGCGCTCTCGCAAAATTGTCGACGTCATCGCGGAACTCCGGATAGGTTCTCGTGTAGTCAAGCTCCGTGTAACGGAACGCGTACTGCGTCGGAAAAGCTTCGCAGATGCGATCCAGAATATCCGGGAATGTGTAGTCGATCAGGCGCTCCTTCGGCCAGATATAGTTGCCCGTGCCGCGGTTGTCCGTCTGCAGCGCATGCTTGTGCTTCGTCTTGTAAGGGCGCATGTAGTTCGCATACTGAGGGAACACAACCCACGCGTCCGCCAGCTCCGCGGACCAGCGCTTCACCCACTCAAGCGATACATAGCCGGTGTAATGCATGCTCTGTAATGCGGCAAATGCTTCCTTCAAAGGCATGTCGCCGTCGCCCATCAGGCGGTAGGAAACCTTGCCGTCGCGGAATACCGAGTCCTTTACATGAACATATTTGATGTATTCTCCGAGAGTCGCCACGGTCTGCTCCGGCGTCTCACCGAAGTTGCGGTACGGATGATGAATATCCCACAGAGCGGCGATCTTCCGGCTTCCTACAGCATCGAGGATTTTCTTAAGACGCGTGGTATCGGAGTAAACACCGTTGGTCTCCACAAGCATCGTCACGTTGTACTGCTCGGCGATCGGCACAAGCTGCTTCAGCGTAGCGATGATGGCCTCGTCATCAACCTCACCCTCCGGTGCAGGATGCTCGTCCGCGAGCACACGGATGTACGCGGTTCCGAGAGCATTTGCCAGCTTGGCGTAAGAGGTCAACTCGTCCATGATCTTCGGAAGCTTCGCCTGGTACTTCAGGGCGATACCCGACGAGAGGCAGGAAACCTCGATCCCGATCTCACGGAGTTTAGCCACCGTCTTCGGAAGCTGCTCCTCCGAGAACGGCTTTGCTCTCGTTGCGAGGATATCGTTTCCGAGACCGCGGATCTCAATTCCGTGGTAGCCGAGGTCTTTTGCCATCGTGTAAATGTCGGTCCAGGAGTAATCCGGACATCCCAATGTGGAGAAACTGATCTTCATTGATGTCTTCCTTTCATTTCATCCAAGTATTTATCGGCAGTGAGGCAAACAACTCGCAAGCAAAACGAAAGCCTCCACTGCCCTTTCGGACAGTAGAGGCGCAATATACGTGGTACCACTCTACTTCATGATCTCTCATGCACTCAGCGAACACGGACCGCAGTCGATGTTCTGCCCTTGTAACGGCGGGCTCCCGGCTCAATCTACGCAACCTACTTGACGTTTCGTTCGGTCTTCAATCGGCAGCTCCCAGGTGAGTTCACTGTGTATCTTCGACTGTCTCGCATCAACCGACAGTTTTCTGACCCCGATGCACGGTTACTGATCCTGCTCTCAGCATTTAACGCGGGACCATAAAAAGCCCCGTTGCGCGTAATAGTACAACATGATACGACAATTGTCAACAAAAAATTTCAAATCAAACCCGGCACAGATTTTCTCCTGTCCGACATAAGGCCTTTACGCTCTTCGGAAAATGCTTACTTCTGCGGACGGATTGCCTTGACATCATCCTGCGTGCATGGGATGTTGGAGTAGCGGGCCTTCTCGTATTTTTCGAGGAGAATGTCATCCGTCTCCTGCGGTCTTCCGGTGCCAAGCAGCTCCTCCGGAGTCTTCTCCGGAATGTCCACATCGCCGAACCGGTCAAATACTGCCCTTTTAAACGTCCTACGGATTCTTCTGGCATACGCGTTCTCGTCGATCACGGAGTCATCGCGCACGCGGATCACCTCATCCTGGATCGGCATGATCGCCTTCTTCAGGTCAATGATCCTATCAGTCTCCATACTTGTCTTGGAGTCCGTGATCTTCGTAAGCATGATGCGGGCCATCTGCACTGTCGCAAAAATGATGAACGCTCCGAGCACGATGTAGATGACCGTTACGATCCACTGGTTGGAGCCCGAAGCAGCTGCTTCCGTTACCGCGCCCGAGATATCCGGTGTCGGTGTCACATCGACGGGAACCGGTGTGATCGCACCTCCGCCGCCCTGATTGGCCGCATTGAGACGCGACGACATTTTGCTGATCCAGTTTGCCCAGAACCGGTTGAACGGTCCCCAGATCGGAAGGATGGCAACGGAGAGCACCAGAAGGATCGTCGACAGATACCACAGACGGTAAGCGCGAAGATTACCGATGGTGACATGGTAAACCGCCATGTAATCGGCGTCACGGTTCGATTCCACAAACCGGATATACCGTACCAGGTACATTGCGTATATATTCAATCCGAGGAAAAGGACCAGGAGGATCAGCTCGACCCAGGACAGCATATCGTATTCGCGCATTGCCGAATACGCGTAGCAGACAAATATGACAACGCCGAGCGGAAGGAATACCAGCTCATGTCCCTTGCGGTTTTTCTTCAGGATCATGCCCGAGAAAAAGCCAGCCACAAGTCTTGCCAGAACGACCACGGCTACGGTGCCGAGCAGCATAAGCCAGATACTGTCGTTGAACAGCCGGTGCAGATACACAAGGAGCGCGATCGAATACAGGATCAAAAAGACGCAGATATGACGCATGATGAACAACTGCATTTCATATCGTTCCAGACGAAATTGATCTCTCATAATCTGCCTCCTTTACATATTTCTGGGCTTCCACAGAGCCGTACATCCGCTCATCTCCTGCGGCAGCTCCGGAAGGTTTTCACCGATGATAACGAGACAGCACGGCGCACCCATGCGGATACGCGCACACACTCTCTTCTCGAATTCCGGACGAAGCGAGTATGTCACATACAATACGCTTGTATTGTGATTTTCCTCTTCCGCCGAAAAATCATTGCCGTCGCCGAGTTCCATCTTCTCTCTCATCGCCTGCTTCATGCGCTTGGCGTCGAAAATGGTCTCGTAGTCGATCTTGGCGAGTCCGATCTCAATGCTGGTGAGATGTCCCATGGAGCTTCCCTCGGAGATCATCAGCGGCGCGCCGCCGTCCGAGCCGGAAACGTTACACTCCATCGAAACGCTCTGTCCGATGGCGAGTGCCGAGGATGCGAAGCTTACGCCGAGCCGCAACAGTTCCTCTCGCATATCCTCCTCGTGCGGCATCGGTCCGCGCTCCGCGTGGAGCACGATGTGAAGACGCTTATCCATCGTCGTATCGTAGTAGTTGACCTGCCAGTCACCCGACCGTGCGGAAGCCTTCCAGTTGATGCGCTGGATCGGGTCACCCGGCTGATAGTCGCGCAAGCCCGCGAACGCCGAGTAGTCCTCATAGTGCTTCAGCTTGGAAACAACCTCGCCCCAC
>CADBLW010000351.1 GCA_902795625.1 uncultured Lachnospiraceae bacterium
CATGTTGGAGGTGGGAACCGGATTTCACGGGGACATGACAGGCCGCGAAAACATTTATCTCAACGGGGCGATTCTCGGAATGACGAAAGCGGAGATTGATGCGAAGATAGAGGATATCATACACTTTGCGGAATTGGAGGATTTTATTGACACGCCGATTAAAAAATTCTCCAGCGGGATGTATGTAAAACTTGGGTTTTCTGTGGCATATCATCTGGACAGCGAAATCATTATTATGGATGAGGTTCTGGCTGTCGGGGACGTCAGGTTTCAGCAGAAGTGTCTGGGCTGTCTCCTGGATGCGGCCCAAGAGGGCAAGAGAACGATTCTGTATGTGAGTCATAATATGAATACGATCCGTCAATTATGTAATCGTTGTGTTGTCATGGACAAGGGAAAGATTGTCTTTGACGGGGATCCGGATCAGGCAATTGAAGTATATTTGGGCGTGGAATCTTCGATGTCGTCCAAGATCCTGTTTGGCAGGGAGCATCGGCCGGATGATCATATCGTGAGAGACACATATGTTTTTTCGATGAATATGCTTGAACTCCGGGATCGGGAGGAACCGTCTTACGAAAGCTCTGAGGATGCAGTGTTTGATTTGACCTGTACCGCTGTGACGCAGTTGAAAAATGTCGGATTCCGGTTTGAGCTGTGGTATCAGGATAACACGAAGGCGGCGACTGCCCTTTCGGATAATTTTGTGGACTTTGCGATGGGAACGGAAACCGTTACTGTCCGTTTACCGTTGCGTCACCTTGTGGCCGGCAGGTACCGGGTGGACATCGTTGCATTTGTTTTTGACGGTTCCCCGAGAGAGCGTAAGATTGACGCGGTTTATCCCGGATTTGTATTTCAGATAGAACCGACCATTGATCGAGACCATTATCTGGAATGGGATCATAAACATTGGGGCGCGATCCAATTGGATGCTGCGACGCTGACTGTTGAACGGAAGTAGTAATTAATGCCGGGCAGGGAAAAATATGTTTCGGTTAAACGTCCTGTATATACGTTGATTGAGGGACTTTGCGGCTGGGCTTCCGTGAGAAATGAAACATGCTATGAATTGACACTTCAGGATGAATAGTGTATACTTCGTACTGCATGAAAGTGCATTTGTTAATCTGGGAAAGGAATTGATAATTGTGTCTGATATAGCTCGCATGGACAAGGAAAAAAAGTCGCTGTCCATTCAAAAAGACTCGCAGATTAATGTCGTAGTTAATCGTCAGGAAGAAAAAGACGATGCCATTGATCTGATGAGAGTGTTTCACAATATGAAAGTAAGGGGGCGACTCTATGCCTGGGGAGTAATCCTATGCATGCTTTTGGGTATGTGTGTGCCCCTTTTGTCGTACCAGTTTAGTAATAATAACATACGCGTGGCTTCCGTTGTCACTTTTGATTATGATGTTCTGGATATTACGGATCCGTTGGTTACGCCGACGCCGATGCCGGTGAAGGATCTGACAGCACCGGACGGTACGGATCTTGATGTTTCGCAGATTACTTCGTCGTATGTGCTGCAGGATGCGCTTCGGGGAGTAACACTGTCGGAGGATATTTCGATATCTTCGCTCCGGGACAGCATTTCCATTGAGAGGATGCTTACGGAGGAAAGCCGCAGACAGCAAGAAATTGCGCAGCAAATGTTACAGGATAAGAACGGTGCCGCCTATGCCCAATTACAAAGCATCGAACTTTCCTATGTCAATCAGATTATTGTTTCGCTTTCTAATGGTTTTGTGAACGAAAGAGGGGATAAGGTTTACCTTCCGGATGATGAGCTTCGTCTTTTGTTAGACCGTATACTTATTTCGTATAACGAGTATCTGGCGATGACCTACGCGGATCTGATGCTTCCCGGTGATGAAATCTCCGTGATTGACACGGAACATTTGGACATCATGGAAAGTGTTGACATGTTGCGCCAGGCACTCACTAACCTCTATGATTATTGTGACAGCAAGTCGGATGAGATTAAAGCGTATCGGTCTTATCGCGACGGGCGGTCGCTGACGGATTTGATGGAGACGCTGCAGACGGCCCGGGATGTGAATGTGGAGTATCTTTATTCGGATATTACCGCGAGCAGCGTGGCGAAGGATCGCGAGGCGATGATTGCGAAATATCGCTTCCAAATGCGCGAGGCGCAGACGAAGCTTGATGTGGTAAATGAGCAGATTGCCCAGACGGCGGAGACTCTCAAAAACTATAAGCACGACCAGATATACGTCGAGCAGCAGGACAGTGAGGGTTCGAAGACAACGAAGATTACGACGGAATACTATAACAAGCTGATCCTGGAACAGGCGATGAACTATGAGAGTGCCACGGATCTGGAGATTACGATTGACGATTTGAAGGCGAAAATTGAGAGCCTGAAGTCGAAGACGGCAGCGGTGGACACCGAGAAAGCGAAGGTGGAGCTTGCGGATGCAATTAGGATTTGTCATGAGGTTTACACGCAGATCTGTGACCAGATGGAGGAGATTTACGGCAGCTCCTTCTACACGACTTATGCGAATCGCTCAGCAGCGCAGGGCAAGGCTCTTGGATTCCTTGCGGCGAACAAGAAAAAAATGATTATCGGAGCGGTGCTCGGTGCGTTCCTGGCGTGTGGATTGTGGTTTGTGAGTGCATTCGCCGCGGAAATGAAACGA
Organism: uncultured Lachnospiraceae bacterium; assembly: GCA_902795625.1. Taxonomy (GTDB): domain Bacteria; phylum Bacillota; class Clostridia; order Lachnospirales; family Lachnospiraceae; genus ISDg. The sequence continues at coordinate 2,670 of CADBLW010000351.1, forward strand.
GGCGTTAAGGCCGATGTCCGCAGTGACGAAGGTAACGAAAGCGACACTGCTGACACAGGTGTGTCGGCGAAGTCCGGAAAGGAGGCGGGAGAATGAGTAAGCAGGTAAGTTCCGCTCCTAAGAAAAGTGCGGTGAAGCGCCAAGGCACGAAGGCTCCGCTTTCGCTCTGGCGCAAGGTGATTTACATATTGGTGTGCGCGGCCGTTTTCGGTGTTGTATTGTCGGTGATCTTGTTCAGCCTTGACAAGAAGCCCTCTTCTGCTTCGGCAAGATTACAGTTGACATTTGACGGTGCGGCGGAAGGCATTGCGCCGGACGGACGGTTGTTTGACATTAACGAACTGGCGTCGGAGGAAATCGTCACGGAGGCCCTGAAAGCGGCAGGCCTTGACAGTCGTTATTCCGTAGACAGGATTCGACAGTGCCTCGTAGTGGCGGGCGCGTATCCTGAGGATATCGTGAACCAGACCATGAGCTACGAGTCGCTCCTTGATTTTACGACCAATCGTACATTGACGGCAGAGCGGTTCAATCCGACGCTGTTCACGGTGAAATTGAATAACAGTTTTGATCCGAAGATATCGCAGAAGGATCTTGAGTCCATTTTAAAGAATATTCTGACGGTTTATAAGGCTAAGTTTGCGGAGACCTATACGCAGGGAATACCGACGGGCAATGCAACGTTTGTGCTTTCAGATTACGACTATCCACAGCAGCTGGAGATTCTGCAACAACGGCTCTCCATTGTGTCCCGTTATGCGCAGGAGATGTATGAGAAAGAACCCACGTTTATGTATCACGGGGTCGGATTTAACGATATTGTGGTACGTTTGAATGCGCTTACGGACAGCGATATCGGCCGCCTCAACGCGAATCTTACGTTAAATGCATTGACCAAAGATCCGGAACGTCTGCTCACGCAGTATTGCTTTGAACTCCGTGACCTGGGAAACAGTTTAAGCAAGCGCCGCGTGCAGCTCTCACTTCTTGACAAACTGGTAGCTTCCTACGAGAAGAGTGAGATTCTCTACATAAGCACGAAGGACTCGCTCACGAAAATTGACGGTGATTCGACGAAGACATACGACGCGCTTGTGGACATTCGCAGAAGTGTTGCAGACGATAACACGAAGCTTTCCTCACAAATCGCAACATACGAACTGAAACTTTCCGACTTGACCGGTGAGACGGTTGGGAATGAGGAGAAGGGCGGCACGGATGATAACACGCAGACCGCCGACGGTGTTGATGGGACCGGAGAGCAGGTTTCTGATGACGGTATGCAGAACGGCAATGATGCGGGCGATGATGACAACGGCAACGGGGACGACGACTCCGATCACATCGGCACGAATGTACCGGAAACAGTGAAACTCGACATGACGGCGACAGCGGCGCAACGGGAGGCATTGGAGAAGGAAATCGCGGTGCTTGAGGAGAAGAGCAATGTTGTGATAAAGGATTTTTCGGAAATTATTACCGCATGGAACGAACAGAAAATAAATGATACTACGGTGTCTGTTTCGAGCTATCACTACGATTCTCAGAAGCTTATTTCCAGCACTTTCATTAAGAAAACAATTATGACTGCAGGCCCGATTTTCACTCTTGCGATGATTTTCTGTCTTGTGATGATTATTGCAGCTAAGAGCAGCGAGGAGAAAGCAGTTGCAAAGAAGGAGTAATTGCTCACGTTAACTGAAGAATAATGAAAAACAAGGCTCCGGAGAATACCGGAGTCTTGTTTTTCGGTGAACAGGGGAGATGGGTTTTCCCAATGGGATAGAGTTTGGGGTTTATGGTTGCATTCCGAGGGATATGAGACTAAAATAACATCAGACGATTGAAGGAGAGGGGCAGCGCCTCGAGTAACTATGGCAATGGAAAAACAAACAATGGAACCGTTCCTCCCCGAGGCCGTCTTTTCTGACGGCACGGAGATGTTCCGCTCACCGTGTGAGCCGGAGATGTACGACACCGTGACGATCCGGCTGCGCGTAGGGAAAAACCAGGCGGGACGCGTGTCGATCGTGATCAAGGAGCGCACGCGCTGCATCGATATGCGCAAATACAGGACTGACGACCGCTTCGACTGGTACAGCGCGGAGGTGGAGCTCATCGACCAGTTCCTCCACTATTTCTTCGAGGTGGCGACGCAGCACGGCGTGTTCCGCTATGACCGGCTCGGCGTGATGCTCGCGGACCGCGAGACGGTGCCGTTCCGGATCACACCCGGTTTTCACACGCCGCGGTGGGCAAAGGGCGCGGTCATGTACCAGATCTTTGTCGACCGCTTCTGTAACGGCGATCCGACCAACGATGTCCAGACGGGAGAATACTACTATATCGACCGCTACGCACAGCGCGTGACGGACTGGAACCGCGCGCCGGACGCAAGCGACGTGCAGGAATTTTACGGCGGTGACCTTCGAGGGGTCATTCGGAAAATGGACTATCTCCGCCGGCTGGGAGTCGAGGTTCTCTACCTGAACCCGATCTTCGTCTCGCCGTCGAGCCACAAATATGATATTCAGGATTACGACCACGTGGATCCCCACTTCGGCGTGATCACGAAGGACGCGGCGACGGGTCTCTGCGAGGGAGACACGGTAAATGCCCATTCGGCGCAGTACATCGCGCGCGTCACGAGCCACGAGAACCTCACGGCGAGCAACGAGCTCTTCGCGGAGCTCGTGCGGGAGGCACACGCAAGGGGGATGCGCGTCATCATCGACGGCGTGTTCAACCACTGCGGCTCCTTCAACAAATGGATGGACCGTGAGGGAATTTACCGCAACGCGGAGGGCTTTGACAACGGTGCGTACGGAGAGCCGGAAAGCCCGTTCCGTACATTTTTCGATTTTAAAAAGAAACAGGAAGGCGCAGCAGACGGCGCAGGGGAAAATGCGAACGGTGAGGGAGGATTTTCCGCGAACCCGTCTGACGTCGACGACCCGTACGACGGATGGTGGGGCCATCCGACACTCCCGAAGCTCAACTACGAGGAGTCGCCGAAGCTGAAGAATTACATCATGCGGATCGCCCGCAAATGGGTCAGTGTGCCTTATTGCGCGGACGGCTGGCGGCTTGATGTCGCCGCGGATCTGGGCCACAGCAAAGAGTACAACCACGAGTTCTGGAAGGAGTTCCGCAGGGACGTCAAGGCATCGAACCCCGAGGCGCTGATCCTGGCGGAGCACTACGGCGACGCGTCTGCGTGGCTTAAGGGCGACGAGTGGGATTCCGTGATGAACTACGATGCGTTCATGGAGCCCGTGAGCTGGTTCCTGACCGGTATGGAGAAGCACAGTGACGAGTACCGCGAGGATATGCTCAACAACGAAAAAGCCTTTGATTTTGCGATGCGCTGCAACATGGCACGCTTCCAGACAGCGTCGCTGCAGACGGCGATGAACGAGCTCTCCAACCACGATCATTCGCGCTTCCTGACGAGAACCAACCGCCACGTGGGCCGCACCGCGACCGTGGGCGCGGCGGCAGCGGACGAGGGCGTCAACCCCGCAGTGATGCGCGAAGCCGTGATGATCCAGATGACCTGGCCGGGAGCGCCTTGCGTCTACTACGGCGACGAGGCAGGCCTGTGCGGCTGGACCGATCCCGATGACCGCCGCACGTATCCATGGGGCCACGAGGATATGCAGATGATGCAGTACCACCGCGAGATCATCCGCATCCACAGATCCTACGAGGTGCTTCGCACGGGCTCGCTTTTGATGCTCGTCGAGGAGCCCGGCATCCTTGCATTTGCCCGCATGAACGAGACCGACACCGTCATCACCGTGGTCAACAACAACGACGAGGACCGTGAGGTCACGATCCCGGTGTGGCGCGCCGGCGTCCACGACACGCAGTCCCTGGTCCGCCTGATCCACACCTACCGCGACGGCTACGGCATGGACACCCAGATCTACGTTCCTCGCGACGGACACATCACCCTGTGTGTTCCGGCCACCGGCGGCGTTATTTTGAAGAACATGAGATAAAAGCATTTAAAGTTGGTATACAAAACCACGAAGCGCGCTGCTATTCTACGAGTAGCAGTTGTAGGTGGCCCTTGACAGGTCCCCCTACAACAACCCCTACCTACGGAGGCATGCCATGGAAGACTCGAAAAAGCTGTTCAAGATTATCCTAATTCTTGTAATTATCCTTTTGGTTTA
>CADBLW010000352.1 GCA_902795625.1 uncultured Lachnospiraceae bacterium
ATCGACCTCGGGGATTTTACGACGGCGCCTGCGAAAGCCCTGATCCTTCAGCAGGACAGTTTGGAAAATGAGGCGACAACGACCATAGCTCTCACGATCACCGAGGGGAAATTCCATCAGGTAAAACGCATGGTCGAGGCCGTGGGCAGCGAGGTTTTATACCTTCAAAGAGTGCGCATGGGCGGTCTTTGGCTGCCTTTGACGCTTGAGAAGGGCGCATACCTCGAAACGGACGGGGAAGCACTTAAGAAAGAACTATTTCAGGACGGAACGGAAGATGAAGAACGACTTTTGCGCAGCTATCTTTGATCTTGACGGAACCCTGGTGGATTCCATGTGGATCTGGCGCGATATCGATATTGATTACCTCGGACGGCACGGCATTCCGTACGACGCTTCGCTTCAGGCGAGCATCGACGGGCTGAGCTTTCACGAGACAGCGATCTATTTCAAGGAAAATTACGGAATTAAGGATTCGATCGAGGATATCCAGAAGGAATGGAACGACATGGCGATCGAATACTATCGCACGAAGGTGTTCCCGAAGCCCGGTGCCATCGAGTACCTGAAGCAGCTGAGAGCCCGCGGGATCCGCACAGGAATTGCGACCTCCAATTCCTGGGAGCTGCTCTCGGCGGTACTCAACTCGACAGGGCTCGCCGAATATATGGACAGCATCCACACGGCCTGTGAGATTAAAAAGGGAAAACCGGCGCCCGACATCTATCTGATGGTAGCCGAGGATCTCGGCGTCAACCCCGCGGACTGTATGGTGTTCGAGGATATCATCCCCGGAATTCAGTCCGGACACAACGCGGGAATGCAGGTCTGCGCCGTCTATGACGAATATTCCGCAGATCGCTGGGACGATATCGTCGCGGAGGCGGATTACCATATTGAAAGCTTTGAGGAACTGCTTGAGGAAGAACAGAACCGTACCGTTTGAGGAAGCGACAATCCGACGGTACATTTGAGAAAGAGAGGGCATGACCATGGCAAATGACAGAACCGATTCAAACCTGATCACCAGAGAGTATTTTGACAGCCTTCTGCTTGAGATGCGTCACATCGACAGTGTGATCCCGGACACAGCCATCACTCTGTTCGGTGAGACCTTTCAAATGCCGATCGCCACGGCCGCGTTATCGCACCTCGGGAACACGGCTCCCGACGGAATGGCGAAGATGGCTCAAGGCGCGAAAGAGGCAGGTGCTCTTTGTTTCTCCGGAATGGGATCCGCAGAGGAGATTCAATCCATGTGCGCCACAGGAGCCAAGGTCATCAAGATCGTGAAACCCCACGCAGACAATGAATATGTGCTCTTCAAGATCCGCGAGGCGGAGGAGGCCGGGGCGTTCGGTGTCGGTATGGACATCGACCACGCATTTTCCGCAGACGGACAGTACGATAATGTTATGGGGCTTCCGATGAAGTCAAAGACGCTTTCGGAGCTGCGCAGTTTTGTTGAAAGCACAAGGCTTCCGTTTATCATCAAGGGTGTGCTCAGTGTGCAGGATGCCGAAAAATGCCTTGAGATCGGTGCTGACGGCATCATCGTTTCGCACCACCACGGGATCATGCGCTCCGCAGTCCCTCCGCTCATGATTCTTCCGAAGATCAAAGCGGTTGTGGGTGACCGGATGAAGATCTTCGTCGACTGCTGCGTCGAGAGCGGAACGGATGCATTCAAGGCGCTTGCCCTCGGTGCAGATGCGGTATGCACCGGCCGCGCGATCATGCCTCCTCTCAAGGAAAACGGGGCGGAAGGCGTCCGCGACAGGCTGCTGTCAATGAACGGCGAGCTCAAGGGCGTGATGGAGCGGACCGGCTTTGCGAAGCTTTCGGATATTGACGACAGTGTCGTCTACCAAAGAAAATTCTGAGAATTACAGGATTACAGGAGGCAGTGAACATGAAGGTTCGCGAACGTCTTGAACAACTGAGAGACGAAGAGTACCGCGAGTTTCAGAGCAAACTTGTGCCGAACATCTCAAAGGATGTGATCCTCGGTGTCCGCACGCCCGCGATGCGTCAGGTTGCGAAGGAATTCTTCGGTACCGAGGAGGGCGACGCATTCTTAACGGAGCTTCCCCATGCGCTCTACGAGGAGAACCTTGTACATTTCTTCATGATCGCACTGATCAAAGAATTCGACCGCTGCATTGCAGAGACAGAGCGCTTCCTGCCGTATATCGACTGCTGGCCGGTGAGCGACCAGTCAAGCCCTAAGGTATTTTCCAAAAACCACGAAAAGCTTCTCCCTTACATCCGCAAATGGATTGATTCGGACCATGTTTACACCGCAAGATTTGGGATGCGAATGCTGATGAACGAATTTCTCGGCACGGATTTCAAAACGGAATATCTCGACTGGGTTGCGGACAAAAAAGGAGAGGATTATTATCTCCGCATGATGGTCGCGTGGTATTTTGCGACCGCGCTTGCGAAGCAGTACGACGCTGCGGTCACCGTCATCGAGAAGCGCAGGCTTGATCCCTGGACGAACAACAAGGCAATCCAGAAAGCGAGAGAGAGTTTCCGCGTGACGGAGGAGCATAAGGCATACCTCAAGACGCTGCAATACTAAATAAACTGAAAGAACCAATTGTAATGAAAAAGATCATTTCGGAATGGGTCAGGATCGCGGCAGGTCTGCTTGTCTTCGCGTTCGGCGTGCATCTGACCATATACGCGAACATCGGCCTTGCGCCCTGGGACTGCCTCGGCATGGGCATCGCAAAAAACACTCCGATCAACTACGGGATTGCGATGACATGTGTAGCAGTCACCGTCCTGCTGATCGATATCCTGATGAAGGAGCGCATCGGTTTCGGTACGATCATCGACGCCCTTCTGACCGGCAATTTTGTTCAGATGTTCAACTCACTGAACCCTTTAGCGGAAAATGAAAGCACCTTGCTCGGTATCGCAATCATGCTCACAGGCTTCGTGTTTATGGCGATCGGAATGTGGATCTATATGTCATCGAGGCAGTGCTGCGGCCCCCGAGACGCGCTTTTGGTTGCCCTCGGCAAGCGCATGCCGAAGATTCCCATCGGAGTGGTGGAAATCCTTCTTTGGGCAATCGTTTTGCTGATCGGCTTCCTGCTGGGAGGTCCTGTCGGGATCGGCACACTGATCAGCACCTTCGGCGCCGGCCTGGTGATGCAGCTTGTCTATAACGTCATCCGCTTCGAACCGAGAAAGCTTGTGCACCGGGATGTCTTTGCCGTGATCGGCGAACTGAGAGCCTCAAAGAACCCCGCTGACCGGGAGATCGACGCGACCTGATACCGGATATCAAACATGTACTTAAGAACAAATTGGAGGGACCAATGCTTCCGAAGAAAGGAACCAACGGCTATATCAAGGATCGTAAAATGTTTCAGATCCTTTTTCTGATCGGTATCGCAGCCGTATCCGTAGGATTGTTTCTGTGCGGATATTTTGCGACCGGAACAACGAAGAACCTGCTGACGGTCTTCGCCGTTCTCGGCGTACTCCCGGGCGCGAAGGCAGTTGTCAACCTGGTGTTGTTTCTGCCGTACCGCTCATTCCCGGAGCAGGATTATAACACGCTGAAGAGCGCTGCCGCTGACACCGGGATCCTGTACTCGGATCTCGTGTTTACGTCCCCGAGCCACGTCATGCATCTCGACGCTTTGTACATCTCCGGCACGGAGATTGCGGCTCTGCTCACGGATGGAAAGGCCAAGACAGAGAAGGAGATCGTCGATTACGTGACGGATACGATGAAGAAGCGGGGCGTTTCCGTTCACATGCACATTTTCCGAAGCGTGAGCGACATGACCGCCCGCGTCGCGGATCTTTCCGACAGGACGGAGCCGGTTCCCGAGGAGCTTGCGGAATTCTGGCGGGTCGTGCTTGTCTGACGGAGGAACTGTCTGACAGATTTCCGGAGGTTTTTTGTCTGACATGGGAACTGTTTGACAGATTTCGGCGGAGTACCGGTATAACGGAGGAAACCTTTTTGAAGGAATTACGGATCACAGCAAAGGACGCGGGACAGCGGCTCAACAAATACCTGGGGCGCATCATGCCCGCGGCGGGAAGCGGCTTTCTTTATAAAATGCTCCGCAAGAAAAATATCACGCTCAACGACGGTAAGGCGGAGGGAAACGAAACCCTGCGCGAGGGCGACATTGTGCGTGTGTATTTTTCGGACGAGACATACGCAAAAATGAGCGGCACCGCAACAGCTGCCGTCGCTCTGCCTTTCTTTGCGCTTCACCCGGTCACGGAGGAGCAGATCGTCTACGAGGACGAGGATCTGATGGCGGTGTACAAACCGTCCGGAGTGCTTTCCCAGAAGGATGACAGCGGAGAGGAAGCGTTCAACGAGCAGGTGCTGCAATACCTTGCGGACCGCGGCGATCTCACCGCGGAGACGATTCGCACGTTCAAGCCCGGCATCTGCAACCGTCTCGACCGCAACACCGCGGGGATCGTATGGTTCGCAAAGACACTGCGCGGCGCTCAGGGAATGGCCGAGGCGCTTCGCGGACGCATCTTCGGAAAATTCTATTTCGCTCTTTTAGCGGGGCGACTGAATGAGCCGAAGGATACCATTTTCCGACTCACGAAGAACCGGGACACCAATACCGTGAGCATCTCGGAGATCGCTTCCGGCGAAGAAGCCTCAGAGAGCAGCGCCGACAGCGAGATCGTGCACACCGGCATCGTGCCCGTCGCCGTCAACAGACATATCACACTGGCAAAGATTCAACTTTTCACCGGCAAATCGCACCAGATCCGCAGCGTGTGCCGGCACATCGGATACCCGGTGCTCGGAGACCCCAAGTACGGCACTGACAATGCCGGGCTCAACGGTTATTTCCGCACGAAGTACCATCTGCACGGACAGCAGCTCTTCGCATATTCCTATGAGTTCCCGGACACGGTTCCGGCCGGCCTGGAAGAGCTTGCGGGAGAGACGATCACCGGCATTGTTCCGGATAAATTTTCCGAGATACTCTCGGGAGAATTTCCCGGGGAAGAGTTTTTTTAGGAGGAAGCATGGCAACCTGGAAAACCCGCGGACTGCGCGGCTCATTGTTTGAAGATCTCATCAACCGCACGAACGAGGTTTACCTTGAGCGCGGCACCGCTTTGGTGCAGAAGATCCCGACGCCCATCACGCCGATTGATTTCGATCAGGAGGAGAGGCACATTACACTGGCGTACTTCAACCAGAAGAGTACTGTGGATTACATCGGGATCGCGCAGGGGATCGCGCTTTGCTTCGACTGTAAGGAATGCGCCGCCGACACCTTCTCGATGCAGAACATTCATGAGCACCAGTACAAATTCATGAAGGAATTCGAGCGGCAGGGCGGTGTAGCGTTCATCCTGATCTACTACAGCCATCGGGAACAGATCTATTTCATGCGCTGTGATGAGATGGCCCGGTTCTACGAGCGCGCCTACGGCTGTGAAGGGCAGGAGGAAGGCCGCAAGAGCTTCCGTTTTGACGAGCTCGACCCGGATTTTCTGTATGATATGCCTGCGGAGCCCTTCATCAATTATCTTGAATATGTCAACGATTATCTGGATTTTCGCGAGCGCAATGAGGAAAATGCAGGCTCGACGGATGATGAATGATCCCATAACGGATGATAAAATATCTGAAAATAGTACTTGACAATCGATAATGCGGCGTGTATAATTCGGTTCAATATGCTAACCAATTAGCATAGTAGCACGTTAACGCATTAAAGTTTTGTGCGTATTAAAAGATCAAAAAGGAGAATTGCATGATCCCGTTATTACATACACCGGAAGGCGTGAGAGACATTTACGGCGACGAGATGGTCTACATGGAACAGCTTTCCGATCTGATCAAAAAGACAATGACGCTGTACGGCTTTGAGGAGATCCGCACTCCCGCCTTTGAATACTTTGACGTATTTTCCAGTGAGAGAGGAACGGTTCCGTCCAAGGATATGTACAAGTTCATTGACCGCGACGGCAATACGCTTGTGCTCCGTCCCGATATGACGCCTCAGGTGGCGCGCGCGACGGCAACCTATTTCCGCGAGGAAACGATGCCGATCCGTCTCTCGTATTTCGGCAACACATTTATCAACAACTCCGGATACCAGCTTCGCCTCAAGGAGACGACGCAGGCCGGCGTTGAACTGTTCGGTGACGATTCTTCAGCAGCGGATGCCGAGATCCTTGCGCTCACTGTAGAGTGTCTGAAAAATGCCGGCCTTACGGAGTTCCAGATTGAAGTCGGAAACGCAGGTTTCTTCCGTGCCATCGCCAACGAATGCGGACTTTCCTCGGAGGATGAGGAGGAGCTTCGCAGAAGGATTAAGAGCAAGAACCTCTTCGGCATCACGGACATGCTCCGCGAGAGAAACATCGAGGGAAGTGCTGCAGACCTTCTTCTGACGATCCCCGAGCTGTTCGGCTCAGAAGATATTCTTGACCGCGCCGCATCCCTTACGGACAATCCGTCCGCGCTTGCAGCCGTGGACCGTCTTCGCAAGCTCAGTGAATATCTGAAGTATTACGGCGTCGAGAGATATGTGTCCTTCGACCTTGGAATGCTCAGCAAATACCGCTACTACACGGGGATCATTTTCCGCGCGATCACATACGGTACCGGCGAGGCAGTTGCCTCGGGCGGAAGATATGACACGCTCGCAGAGCAGTTCGGCAGATCCGTTCCCGCCATCGGAATGTCGATCACCGTAGACACACTTATGATTGCGATGGAACGCCAGGGCATACTTCCTAAGCTTCAGCGTGAGGAGTTTGCAATCCTCTATACTGCGGAGCAGACGGAGCGCGCGATCGCAGAGGCTAAGAAGCTTCGCGCTGAGGGAAAGACAGTCAGACTGATTCCCGTGACTGAGAACGACGCGGGATCCGTTGCCGCGAAGTTGACAGAGAAAGGAGTCAGTGTATGGAATATATAACCGTTGCGCTTGCCAAGGGTCGTCTCGCCAAAAAGGCGATGGAGATCCTCGAGAAGGCCGGGATCTTCTGCGATGAGATGAAGGATCCCGACACCCGCAAGCTCATATTCACAAACGAAGAACTCAAGATGAAATTCTTCCTCGCCAAGGCCGGTGATGTTCCCACCTACGTCGAGTACGGCGCAGCCGACATCGGTATCGTCGGCAAGGACACGATCCTCGAGGAAGGACGCAAGTTGTACGAGGTGATCGATTTCGGCATCGGTCGCTGCCGCATGTGCATCGCCGGACCCGAGAGCGCAAAGAGCCTTCTCGGAAGCGGCAAGCGGATCCGTGTTGCGACCAAGTACCCGAACATCGCGAAAGATTATTTTACGAATGTGCTGCATCAGCCCGCAGAGATCATCAAACTGAGCGGCTCCATTGAGCTCGCACCCATCGTGGGTCTCAGCGAGGTGATCGTCGACATCGTCGAGACAGGTTCCACGCTTCGTGAGAACGGACTTGCCGTCCTCACCGAGATCATTCCGCTTTCCGCCCGCATGGTTGTCAACCAGGTAAGCATGAAGATGGAGCAGGAGCGCATCCAGAAGCTGATCTCCGACATTCGTGCGGTACTCGAATAAACAAACACATTTTCCATTTTGATACTGCCGCGGCATATGCCCTGCGGCACGGAGGTTACCATGAAGATCATTGCACTTACGAAAGAATCGAAGGACGAGCTTCTGCGCACCCTTGCGATGCGCAGCACGGATTCCTTTTCAAAGCAGCAGGCCGCGGTCGATGAGATCGTGCGCAATGTGCACGAGCGCGGCGACGCTGCCGTGTTCGAGTACACGGAAAAGTTTGACGGTGTAACAATGTCGCCCGACAACCTGTGGGTCACGAAGGAGGAGATTGACGCTGCGTACGCGGCG
>CADBLW010000353.1 GCA_902795625.1 uncultured Lachnospiraceae bacterium
CGCCCCGGGCTTCAGTCCCGCGAGCCCGTCGCACAGCACCGTCTCAGCGCGCTCCTGCATGTGGAAGAAACGGATCGTCTCCTCCGCCTTCGCGAGCGGACCCTTGCGCACATCGCAGGCGTACGCGTAGTTCGTCCTGCCCTCCCGCAGCAGCCACACGCTCAGGTACGCGTGATCGCAGCCGACATCGGCAACCGCCTCGCAGGGCGGCACCATTCCGGCAACCATCCGAAGCCGGTCTGACAACCTCATACCAATGACCTCCATACCACCGTAGTTCCGACAGTTCCGACCCCGGAAACTGTCCGAGGAAACGCCGAAGTTTTCAGCGTTTCCCCGTAAAATGTCAATCGTTCATATAATCCCGCAGTTTTATCCTGCATTTTCCGATAAATGTCAATCGTTCAGATAATCCCGCAGTTTCTTGCTGCGGTTCGGATGATGCAGCTTGCGGATTGCCTTCGCCTCGATCTGGCGGATGCGCTCACGAGTCACCTTAAAGATCCGGCCGACCTCCTCAAGCGTCTTCGGTGCCTCGCCGTTCAGGCCGTAGCGCAGCTCGATGACGGCGCGCTCGCGGTCGGTGAGCGCCTGGCGCATCGACTCCACCAGCTGCTCATGAAGGAACGAACTTGCCACAGCCTCCTCCGGCTGCAGCGTCTTGTCATCCTCAAGGAAATCTCCGAGGTGGCTGTCTTCCTCCTCGCCGATGGGCGTCTCCATCGAGACGGGCTCCTGCGCGATCTTCATGATCTCCTCGACACGGCGGGCGGACATCTTCATGCGCGCTGCAATCTCGTCGATGCTGGGCTCACGGCCGAGCTCCTGGAGCAGCTGCCGCTCCGTGCGGTTCACGCGATTGATCGTCTCCACCATGTGAACGGGGATGCGGATGGTTCGCGCCTGATCGGCGATGGCACGCGTGATGGACTGACGGATCCACCAAGTCGCGTACGTGGAAAATTTGTATCCCTTCCGGAAGTCAAACTTCTCCACAGCCTTCAAAAGACCGAGGTTGCCCTCCTGGATCAGATCCTGAAGGTGCATACCGCGACCGATATATTTCTTCGCGATACTGACGACAAGTCGAAGGTTGGCCTCCGCAAGGCGCTTGCGGGCACGCTCGTCACCCTGCTCCTTGCGCTCCGCAAGAGCCATTTCCTCGTCCGCGGAAAGGAGCGGGATCGTACCGATCTCCTTCAGGTACATGCGCACCGAATCCTCAGTGGCAACATCATCGCCGCCCTCGCCGCTCTCCAGCGAATGATCGATCGCGGAAATGTCGTCGTTGACGATGGTGATTCCCTTGCCCGCGCAGTACTCGTAAATGTCCGCCAGCGTCTCGGGATTGATGGCGCTGCCCTTAATGGCATCCTCGAGTTCCTGCCAGTCAAGCTCATTCCCCTTCTCCTGGGCCGCAGCGATCAGCTCGTCAAGCTTGCTCTGGACACGCTCAAAGCGCTCGCGGCGCTTCTCCGGCGACTCCGCGTCGGGCGCGTCCGCTTCATCGAGAAGCATCGCGTCCTCCTCGGTCAGTCCGATGTCCATGTCAAGCGTCTCGAACTCCTCGCTCTCATACGGAAGATCCTCGTTGCTCATGAAATCCGGCTCGAACTCCTCATCGTCCGTGTACTCCGAATCCCCGTCCTCGCGCAGTTCTTCTTCCTGCTCGTTGTACGCCTCGGAAATCTTCTTCTTTGCCATGTGAACCCCTTTCCGTCGTCGATCTCCTGTCGACCACTGTCCCCTCAATTTTATTCCGTATCTGTCAAAGCCGCCCTGCGTGACGCGATCAGTACGTCTCCATTCGCAGCCGCATCCGCAGCGACTCAGTCTCCTTTCTGCTCTCGCGGACCAGACGTGACGCCTCCTTCACGTCATTGTCCTCCCTTGCCTTCGCGATCCGATCTTCCGTCCGCCGCTTGTGGATCTTCATCACGGCATCCTCCACGGCCTTGGACACATCACCCGTCTTGAGCGCCATCTCGTCGGAGAGCATATCCGCCGCCAGGCGCTGCTCCTCCGCAGTCTCAAAACGGCTCACGATCGCGGCGATGTCGACGGGATCATTTTCCGCATACGCATAGCAGCGGCGCACCACCTCGCGGTAAACACTTCCCGTAAAATCCTCCGCCGTCAGGTATTTGCGGATCACCTTCCGCGCCCGAGGCCGGCTTCCGATCATCGTCACAAGGTAGTCCTGCGTGTTCAGTATGTCATCGCGCTTCGGAGCGCGTCCTGCAGACGCCTCCTGAACCTCGCCGTTGCCGTCAAGCACCTCGGTAGCCCTCGCGGCCTCCTGCTGGTCCCTCGCGGCCTCCGCCGCCCGCCGTTTGGCTTCGTCCGCTCCGATGTGATTCACCTTGCGGACAAATGCCTGATAGCTGACGTTGTAGTCC
>CADBLW010000354.1 GCA_902795625.1 uncultured Lachnospiraceae bacterium
AAGAAAACAAGAGCGTTTACGATTGCGAAGCGTCTGCGCGAGTTCGGCCTGATCGTGGTCGAGGGGCGCGGCGAGGAGAGGCGCTACCGAAGAGTGCAGTGATAATTGAGCGGACATAACAAAGCCTGCCGAGCGGAGATACCCTTTGATCATGGGGCCATCAGCGAGGCAGGCTTTTTGTACGTTATATGCAGCGGAGTATCACTCCCCGATCTTCCACACGGACACCTCACGGAGAGAGGTTGTGCCGTTTGTCTCCGGCAGTTCGTAGACCGAGCGGTAGAACAGCGTTTCCCCGTTCATTGCGAAACCGCGCACAATGACGGAGTCCGACGCGTATGTGTCGCACAGGATCGCGCGGTAGACGGAGGGGCTGTCCTCGCGCAGATACACCGTATAATAAGCGCTGTTGTCCCGGAATTTGAAGCACGGCAGCCAGTCATCCGTGGCATCCGCGCTGCCGTCCAGCGGCACCACGCGCAGTGTCATCGGGTACTGGTCTCCCTTTGGGTTGCGCAGTGTTCCTTTGAATTGTCCGTTGACGTCGCGTTCGAGGTGCAGCATATAATCGCTGTCGGAAAATGTGAGATCCGCGCTCTGTCCGGCTTCCACGGTCACGGCATTGCGGCCCTGCCGGATGTAAGGTGTGCTCGGGTTCTGGCCCGAGAAATCCCAGCGGCCGAAGGTCGCGATGGCGCCGACTTTGCGGAGCATATCCTCGGAAAATACGAGGTACACCGGACGAGGCTCCTCGGGGTGCGTGAGCGCCAGCAGTTTGGCAGCGGTCGCGGCGTCGAGACGATCCGCGGGATCGATCGGCGAGTCGGGCAGATTTGCGGAAACGACACACGCATTGGCCGGCGGTTCCTCCGACAGATTGACCCCGGTCAGATAGGCCTCAGCCTCCTGCCGGTAGAGCGGCAGGATCGTCTTCAAGACATCAGTGGCGCGGCGCGCATAGTCCGCGCCGTTTTCTTTGTAAACATCCATCAGCAGATGCGTCGCGTCCAGGCCGCCGGTCGCAAGCATGCGGCAAATCCCCTTCGTCAGCAGGATATCATCCGTCAGCAGTGCCTGGCCCAGCCAGTAGTTCCACTCACCGTTAAAGTTGCCGCCGTCGCCCAGCGTCAGGCGCTTTGCGGCATACTCGTAGAAGTATCCGTAATCCCACCACGACGCGATCACGGCGTCGGGCTCGGTCTGCTCGCGGATGGCGTCGCACATTTCCTGCAGCGTGTCGCTTCCGTCCGGGATCGCGCTGTAGGAGCCGCCAGCGCAGGCCATGCACGGGGATAACACAAGAGTCAGCGCAAGCAGATTAACAAGCGCCCGCTTCTTCGTAAAATACAGCACAAGCCCCGCGGACAGTGCCGCCACACCCGCAATGAGGCACGGCGTCCACCCGAATTCCGCGCGAAGTGCGAAGGCCCAACCTGCAGCCGAGAGGGCGATGATGCCCGCGTAAATGATCGTTCGGATAATGGGACGGGGAGTGCGAGCAGAGTGCTCGTCGGGTTCGGGTTGGTCTGCGTTCTCAGTGCCTTCGGCGCGATCGGCGCGCATTAAGTACCTGCACAATAATCCGGTGCCGAGGCCGCATACGATGCTGACCGGCAGCACGGGGATCGTCAGAAAGCGGGAACCCTTCAGCATGATAATGATGCCGCAGCCAAGCCACACCCAAAGGAAGACTGCGGTAATCAGGAGGTTTTCAGATATGGCGGCGGAGCTGAGACGGACTTCCGTTTTATTCCCGAACGCCTTTCCGGTGAAGACGATCCGACAGCCCCAGTATACGAGGAAGCCGGCCGTGATCACTGTGACGAGCAGCACGGGCCAGGCTCCGAGTTTGTTCAGCATTCCGTCCGCGTAAGCGGCAAAGCCGTTCAGGGCTTTGTCGAGAGTGCTGTTTCCGTAGTCGTCCGCCAGCAGCGGTGTCGGCAGAAGCTCGCTGACAAATCGTCCCGCGTCGGGAAATGCGGAGTCGCCGTTGGCGAGGGATCCGCTTACATTACCGATGATGCCCGCGATGTCCTTGAAGAATTCAAGTCCGCGAACGAGCAGGCACAAAAGCACCTGCGCACCGAGTCCGATCAAGGCGCCGCTCAGAGCGCCGGGGAAGAGACGGTTGCGGGAGGTCTCTGCCGGAGCACTCGGCGCTTCGTCTGAGGTCTCGGCCGAAGTGATTGTCTCCCCTTCGGAGGTCTCGGCCAAAGCAATGTTGTCATCGTTGGAAGCTGAGGCGTTTTCCTGCTTGCGCAGGCGCATTTTCCGAATGAGACGCGCCAGGAGCAGGGCGACGATCGTGCAGCCGGCAGCGGCGGCGCCGATGCAGAAGTATGCGTAGTAGGCGCGCCAGAAGGTGGAGAGGGCGCACAGCGCGAGGCCGCTTCCGCAGCCCCA
>CADBLW010000355.1 GCA_902795625.1 uncultured Lachnospiraceae bacterium
ATCCCCGGAATTTCGTGTTCCACGAGCTGCGAGGGGAGACAAAACGGATCGTGCCGCTTTTCGAAAACGGTATTCTGGAAGGCAGAGACGACATCCGCTGCGCGGCGGGTGAGACAATTGATCTGAAGGCTCAGCATAAGCATTGGCTTGTGAGTGCCGCACAGTTTAACGACATGAAGGCAGCGGGCGAGGTGCAGGTGATCAACGGACTTCCGTACCGGTTCTCCGATGTGATTCCCGTCGGAAATCTCTGGAATGGGCCGGAGATGCTGGACACATACACAAGGACAGATGTTGCGGACGCGTACGATACCCCGAAACCGGAAGCGGTTCTCGACCGGATCATCCGGATCGCATCCGATCCGGGGGACCTGGTTGCGGATTTCTTCCTCGGCGGAGGAACAACGGCAGTCGTTGCAAAGAAGACAGGAAGAAAATTTATCGGGTGTGATATATCGGCCAAAGCATGTGACGTTGCGGTCAGAAAGCTGGAAGGGATCCTTTAGAGGGATCCCTCCTTTTTGTTGACCGGAAAAGCCTCAAAAAACAGTCGCAGCGATATTTTTACGACTGAGGTGTGTTGTATTGATAAAATGCCTCGTTTGTTATATACTTTTCACATTACCGTGGCTTTGTTTGACGGCTTGCTCGCAGGCACTGTCCGAGCCCGGGAGAAGTGAGGATGAGACATGATTTACGTTACCGGTGACACTCACGGAGAGGATTATCTGTGGTCGTATTATTTCGAAAAACTGCTGAAGGAAGGCGATACCCTGATCATCGCCGGCGACTTCGGTTTTATTTTCTCGCCTGAGCGGAACCGGGAGTTCTTCTTCGACTGCATTGCGGAGAAGAAGTACACCGTCCTTTTCATCGACGGTAACCATGAGAACTTCGATCTTTTGTATGAGTATCCGGTGAAAGAGTGGAACGGCGGAAAAGTTCACTGCATCCGGCACAACCTGCTGCACCTGATGCGCGGGGAAATCTACAACATTGAGGGCAAAAAGCTTTTTGCCATGGGCGGCGGATATTCCCTCGATAAGGATTGGCGCGAGCCCGGAGAAAGCTGGTGGCCGCAGGAGATGCCCTCCGACGAGGAGTACCGGAACGCGCAGGAGAACCTGAAGAAAGCGGACTACAAGGTGGATTACATCATCACTCACACGGCGCCGCAGACGTCGATTGCGACCTTGGTGATCCGCGGTTTCTGCATCAAGGGGAACGTCCTGGAGGAGCAGCCGCTGACAGGTTTCTTGGAGTGGGTGGCGGAGCAGGTGAGTTACGAGCGCTGGTACTTCGGTCATTTTCATGTGGACTTTGAGCTGGATACGAGAAGGCAGTACGCACTCCTGGACGATGTGCGGGAGCTGCAGACCGGCAGTATCGCGATGAAGCGGATCTGATGAAACGGCGAGTATTGTGGCGTGGAAACTATGGGTTAGAAGGCGAACGAGACAGCGAGAAGAGGGGGATTGCGGATATGAACAAGGACATGACGGTTCCCTGCGAGGACGGTGTGATCAATCTTCGCGTCGGGGCGATCATTATGAAGAACGGAAAACTGCTGATGGTCGGCAATGACATCCATCCGGAGTATCTTTATTCCGTCGGTGGGCGCATCAAGTTCGGAGAGACGTCCGAGGAGGCCGTGATGCGCGAGGTGTACGAGGAGACCGGCGTCAAGCTGGAGGTTGACCGTCTTGGTTTTATCCACGAAAACTACTTCTACGGGGATGCCGGGTCAAACCTCGGCAAGCTGATCTATGAGGTTTCGTATTTCTACTACATGAAGGTGCCTGAGGATTTTGAACCGGTCAGCATGAGTATGACCGAGGACGATCACGAGGAGGTCCTGAGATGGATCGATATCGATGCTCCGATCAGGTATTACCCGGAGTTTTTCAGAAGTGAGTTGCTGCATCCTGCAGACGGAGTGAAGCATTTTGTGACGGACGAGAGGTGACCTCGTATGAACACTGGACTTGACGAATTTGAAATCCTGATGCTGAGAATCGTAAGATGGCTTTTTATACGACTGCCGCTGTTGATCCTCGTAGTCAACGGGATCAACCACCTGAACAAGGGAAAGACCGGGAGAGGTGTTACTGAGCTGGTGATCTCTGTGGTTCTCATCGCGATCGATATCTTCGTGATCGGACGGAAAATTCGCAAAACGAAGAAGCAGTTGAAGGATCCGGAGTATCGGGAAATGCTTGCGAATCTGTCTCCGGAGGAACTGGCAAAGCGAGAAGCTTTCGTCTACGTCAAGGTCCTTATCGGCTGTGTGATCGTATGCGTGGGCCTGTTTATCATTATGCCGATCGCCATTCAGGCCAAGGACCTCGCTGTCTGCCTGGTGGGCGGCGCGTATCTGACAGGGCTCAGTGTGTTAGGCCTTGTATGGGAAATCAAGGCGTACCGGCATCCCGAGGAAGTCGTACGGCGCCGCAACCGGAAGAAGCCTGTCAACGCCCGCCGCGAAACGCTGTATAAGGATTATGAATTGGGCTATGAGCCGGCGATGGAGCAGTACTGCAAGCAGACAGGCAAATCCGAGACGGAGCTGACAGATGCGGATGATAAGATCATCTGGGAGTACGCCTACGCCGGAATTTCCTATCTGCTCGCCTGGATCGCGGAGCATAATCTTTACCAGGCTCAGGAAAGCGATTGGCCGCTTCTGGGGGAACTGATCGGGAAGATCAAAATCCGGGAGATCCCGCCTACAGATTACATTTCGGAAAATGACGGAACGCTCTACGAGGGCAACATCAAGGAGAGCGCGATCGGATTTGTCAAGGAATATATGAATAACTCCGATTATGTGGACGGACACGAGGTCGCGAAACCCGGGGACATCATCGGAGCATACTACCCGGAATTGGAAGCCTTTGTCAAGGAGCATCTGAATGCCGAAATGTACGGCTTCCCGTTCCGCTGGGAGGATTATGACATCTTCAAGACCAATATCGATAAGGCGTATAAGAAGTATAAGGCGAAGATGAGGAAGATGAAACAGGAGACTGAAGATAATTAAACTTGTAAGGACACGGTGACGCCATGAAAAAAGTCGGAAAACCAAAGGGAAAAGTGAAACTCCTGTTCACCTACAGCGTGGACTGCGAAAAGCGGATCCTCTATTCCGTCGGAGTCGACGAGGAGGAAAACTACTACGTTGTGGAGGAGCATGAGTACAACATCGGCTCGGCGTACTCGGTTTACCGGGATTACTATCAGATCGCCGATTTCGAGGTGGAACAATACCACAATAAAGCAAGCGCGCGGCAGCGTGCTTTGGAGGAGAAACAGGCGTATAATGCGGAGCGTGCAAAAGGCGAGGCCGCGGAGCGCGAGAAACAGGAAGCGGAGAGACAGCAGCAGGACATGGACCGGCTGCTCTACCGGAAGAAGCATACGGATACTGTATGGTGGCTTAAGGACACCTCGGACGGACAGTTTTTTACCTTTGACAGGGTTACATTGTACGATCTGAAGGCGGATTATCCGGATCAC
>CADBLW010000356.1 GCA_902795625.1 uncultured Lachnospiraceae bacterium
CAACCGATGGGTTGCGGTAAATTTCTTATGTTGACCTCTTCGCGCGATTGCTGGAGGCGAGAGCGGATACTCTTCTTCGGTCGTCAGAACCAACGCCCATGGGGCATTTTCCGACAGCATTCGAATATTATCACACCGATTTGGTGTTGTCAAGCATTTTTTGTCGCTATGTGCGCCGTGTTTTGACATTTTTTTGACTGCTGTACAACATATGTTCTATCTCGAAACCTGCACCTCACTGATCGTATCGGATTCCTTATCGTACTTCCACAGTTTGTGCTCGGGTCCTCCAAACACAACTATGTTTCCCTCTGCCGCAATTCCTTTTTCGACGTCGACCTTCTGCGAGAGTTCTTTTCGACTGACGGATCCGTCACTATTCACGCAACACAAAACACTTCTTTCCCGATTGTCACTCTCATCGACAGCGTATAAGCATCCTTCATCAATTGCA
Organism: uncultured Lachnospiraceae bacterium; assembly: GCA_902795625.1. Taxonomy (GTDB): domain Bacteria; phylum Bacillota; class Clostridia; order Lachnospirales; family Lachnospiraceae; genus ISDg. Next base: position 455 of record CADBLW010000356.1, read on the forward strand.
AACCTTGTTTTTGAAGTACCACCGTAGTTAGTCTCTGTCAAAGCCGTAACAACTCCATGATCGTATCGGTAGTATGTTGCTCCGCTGTAATAGGTATCTGTTTCGCCATTTTCCCCGACTGAGGCCTCTCTTTGCGAAGAAACAGCATAATAAATCACATCCCTATCGGCCTGCAATGCGGACACATAACCCTCTGCCACCTTAACGGTCTCTTCGCGTCCAAAACCGATGAAATGCAGTCCCGCATCATCTCCGTAAAATAACCCTTCTTTGGTTACTGCGATAGGAAATGTCACTACATCCGAAAAAGAGTACACCACAGTCTTTTCTGATGTAATGTAATTCCACGAAACAATCTTCTCCCACTCAACATAATAGCAATGTTCATCAACAATCCCAACCAACTCTGCAAGCGAACTGTCCGGAGCTGTCCCGACCTCAGCGAAACTCCCGTTAGTCAATTTGCTGATATGTCCTCCGCCAACTAAGTATATCTCATTTTCCATCTGATAGATCGACGAATCATCGGAGACATCCGATTTTACTGTTTTACACGACTGCAAATCCACGCAATATATGTTTCTGTTTTCGTCCTGACAATATAAACTGCCCCTGGAAACACACAGATGGTCCAATTCCTCCGGGTTATACGGATTGTTCTGACAGCCCGCCAGGAAAACCGTCAAAAAGCAAAGCAAAAGAAGTTTTCTTTTCATTTTCCAATCTCTGATATCTGTTCCTCGCCGGAACTACAGGACGGCGCGGCTCATTCCCGTCTCGCGTACAGATTGTCCTCGTCGTCCTCAGCCTCAATCTCCGGGTCCGTAACGCGCGAGAACACCTGAATTGCCTTCTCGAGGCAGTACAGCTCCATACACTGCAGCACAACGAACACGATCGTAACGACAAGAAGAGCGATGGGGATCATCGCAAACACAAATCTTGCCGGATATATCTCAAAATCCAGGGACAGATAATGCATGATCATCAGCGACAGCAAAGATACAATGCCTATAACGAGGAATCTGCGGAACAGATCCTTCCAGCGTTTCGCGGCGGCATAGGACACCTCCCGGGTCAGCTCCCACATGGAATCCCGCAGCATCCGAACGTAGACAGCCAGGAGCAAAAGCCAGAAGAGCAGGACCATGACAATGTAGTTGCGATCCCCCTTGAAAAGGAACACAAGGCACACCCGGGACGCCGCATACACGATGATCGCGTAGATCCCCGTCTTGGGCATGCTCGGCTCATACCTCTTCAGACACATCAGCTTCCTGCAATAGTACACTGTCGCCAGCAGGAAGAGCACTGAGATCGCTGAAACCACCGGGATTGCCACAGAGTTGAGGTTCCATGCCGGCCCGAAACTTCCCGCAAGCCTACCGACAATTTGCGGAATGAGCACCGCCGCGATCATCAGAATGTTCGTGATCATCACATACAACACGGCCCGCTGCACGCGTTTCAGTCTCGGAACAATCCCGCGCAATTCTTCCGATGGTCTCAGAACGCCGAAATCATCAATCTCATCTGTTTTACTCATACGAATCCCCCACTTATATTCTCGGAAAATGAGGCGCGGATCACCGGGCTTCATCCCTTTTCTCGCTCCGCATCATCCGCGGCGCGGCTCGATCAGCGGTCTGTCCCAGTCGATCGTGCCTTCCAGTTGTTCCGCCAACGCGTCGCATTTCTCCTGAAGGGCCTCCAGGTACACCGCCTCTTTCTTCTTCGACCGGCGGCCCTTGCCCTCGAACGCGATCTCCTCGACGTACCCGTCATAGCTGATCGCGAAGTCTTCCGCATCGTCGTGCGGGAAGAAGTTTACGGAAAATGAATATGTGATCATCCCCGCGTCCGATGTCGCCGTCAGCTTTACGACAGCCGCATGGCGGTCGCGGCCGTTGACCGTCGCCGAAGCCTCATAATAGCACTCAAATACATCCGTCGTTTTCATAGATACCTCTCATAACATC
>CADBLW010000357.1 GCA_902795625.1 uncultured Lachnospiraceae bacterium
CTGTGCCGCCGAATGGCCGAACAGCTCGGCAAATGAAGCGGATGCATTTTCCGATGAATTATGCCGAACGGCCGTGCATAAGCGGCGGGCGGTACTGAAATTGCCATCATCGTAACATTTTTCCAAATATACGCACAAACCTCGAGGGAGAAGTTCTGTTGCGAAAGCGACGGGATCGTTGGCCGGCCGGGTATCTCCGGCGGCCGACGCAATCGGGGAACAACCAAAGTCAACCCTATATTGTACATAACGAGACTGCCCCGGACAACCGGGGCGGTTTTGTGTTGTTTTTTCCCTTATTTTTTGCTATAGTTACAATACTCAGGAGTATGTTGAAAAGGCGGGGGACCGGACAGTCATGAACAGCTCGGATTCGGACAATCGAACCATTATCGGGACCGGCACGGCAGACGGGAGCGGGGACGTGCAGACCGGTCAGGCTGTGGTGTCGAAGCCTGATCTGTCGGCGGATGAACAGCTTGAACTGTCGGCGGACGTCAAAAAGAAGAAACACCGCGGATTCGGTTCGTTCACGCTGAAGCAGAAGCTGCGACGTCTCTTTACGGTGACGCTGATCCTGTACGTTTTGTGCATCGGCTTTCTGTTTATTTTCATATATCAGAATCAGATTGTGGATACGGAGCGGAAGACGGTCGCGGCGGATCTGCAGACCATCGGGCAGACGATCCAGACGCGCATCAACAACGTCAACGAGTTCATGCTCGCCATGACGGGAAATGACGTCGCGAAGGAGTATTTTACGAGGGAAGACGCGCCGAGCAGCGAGGATATGCTGAACAACAATGCCATCGCGCGCATGATGGCGCCCTTTGAGGAGGTGTCCTCCGTATTCCTGATCCGCTTTGATTATATAGACGGTACTGCGACGACGGAGCCCTACAGCAAGATGTCCTCGATCCTCCGGCTTGACCGGGACGCGCTGCGCGAGAAGCGGGGACTCCTTGAGGATAAGCGCGGCGGCTACGTCGTGTGGCTGAACGGCGACGGCATTGTGAAGCCGCAGAGAGACTCCGTCATGTGCATGCTCCGTGTCTTCTACGATTCGGGCACGCAGCGGAAGGTCGGTATCATCTGCGCGACCTTTGAGCTGTCGCAGCTGATCACCGCTCTTGACAGCTACCGGGCTGACGACCGGGAATACATATTTTACGACCACAACGGCGACACGATTTACGTGACGGGCGAAGAGGAGACGCTGCGCAAATACGACTCCGTCCTGTCCGCGGAACAGTCCCGCATCACCAAAGGTCTGGTGCGCCGCGACATCTACGCGACCTACGAGATCCCGAAGACGGGTATCCGCATCGCATGCGTGGAGCATTACGTGCTGTGGGAAAGTCTCTCCTACAAGATCGTGGTAATACCGCTGATCTCCGTGGTGCTGATGGTGCTTGCGCTGATCATGCTCGACATGATGATCCGCCGCTACATCACCCGCCCGATCCTCAAGCTCTCCGACTCGATGCAGGCCGTCAAGAAGGGGTGGTTGAGGCGCGTGTCGATGGAGACCAACGAGGATGAGATCGGCATGCTCAAGGAGAGCTATAACGAGATGCTCGTGGAGATGAACCGACTGATCGAGGAGCTTCTCGACAAGGAAAAATCGGTCCGCAAGACGGAGATCAACATCCTTCAGCAGCAGATCAAGCCTCATTTTCTGTATAATACCATCGAGATGATCGCGAGTCTCGCCATCGACGACGAGACGCCCCGCGAGCAGGTGTACGACGCGCTCGAGACGCTCGGCAGCTTCTACCGCCAGTTCCTGAGCAAGGGAAGCAACGAGGTGCCGCTGTCGACGGAGCTGGAGATCGCGAAGAAGTATCTGAAGCTGCAGAAGCTGCGGTACGGCGACATCTTCGATGATGAGTACGAGATCGCGGACGACTGTCTGGAGCGGCTGCTGCCGAAGCTGACGATCCAGCCGCTGATCGAGAACAGCCTCTACCACGGCATCCGCAAGAAGGGCGGCCACGGGCTGATCCGCATCCGCGTCTACAAGGAAAATGACCTCGTCTACGTCGAACTCTACGATGACGGCGTCGGCATGAGCGAGGAGAAGATCGCGCAGATCATGGCGGGCGAGGAAGGCCAGCATTTCGGCCTTCGCCGGACCATCGAGCGGTTCTGTTATTTTGAGGAAAATAATGATTGTTACAAGATCGAGAGCAAGGAAGGCGAGTACACGAAGATCACGCTGATCCTGCGGTATAAATGATAC
>CADBLW010000358.1 GCA_902795625.1 uncultured Lachnospiraceae bacterium
GGAAACGGTTCCCATGGCAGATATGCCGACGGCTTCGCTCCAGGGCGAGCGGATCATCACGGACTTCCTCGAACAGCTGAGACAGGCCGCGGAGGAGGGCGAGACAGAGGTACGCATCGACATGGGCAATGTGCCGAACCTGATCCCGTGCGTAGCACTTGCCGCATCTCTCACGGATGGCGTCACGACGACGCTCACCGGCCTTGAGGTGCTCTCGGACCGCGAGGGAAACCGTCTGCAGAGCATCGCCATGGTGCTTGCTACCCTCGGCGCGGATATCGTGATCTCAAGGCTTCCCGAGGAGGAGACGGATATCTACATCATCCGAGGCAGGGAGTGCCTCGGCGGAGGTATCGTGGATTCGATGGGAGACCACCGGATCGCAATGATGGCCGCGATCGCAGCATGGGGCTGTGAACAGCCCGTCACGGTGACCGACACCGAAGTGGTGGAGCGTTCGTTCCCGGGATTTTTCGACGAGATCGACAGACTTGCAAGAAAGATTGACTGAAAATAATCATTTCATAGTTTCACGGAGGATTCCATGAGCGTTGTTTTGCTTGATAAGATCCGCAGGATCAACAATCTCCTGCATGACAAGACCAATGCGGAGAAGGTAGTATTTTCCGACATCTGTAAAATCCTGGGAGAGATCCTCGGGGCCAATGTTTTTGTGCTCAGCAAGCGCGGAAAGATCCTCGGTGTGGCGCTCCGTTCGGACGTGCTGACGCTGCCGAGTCTGCTTCCGGGTGAGGTCGGCAAATTTGCGGATGCTGCGCTCAACGAGCGTCTCCTCAACATTCTTTCGACCAAGGAAAATATGAGCATGCCGATGCTCGGCTTCGAGGAGGAGCACGCGGCGTCTCTGTTCGGCATCGCTTCACCCATCGATGTCGCGGGCGAGCGACACGGAACACTTCTTCTGTTCCGCAACAAGGAGGCGTTCACCATCGACGACATTATCATCAGCGAGTACGCGACCACCGTTGTCGGACTCGAGATCATGCGCTCCGTCAACGAGGAGTCCGCTGCGGAGGTAAGAAGCCGTCAGAACGTCAGAAGCGCGATCAACACCCTTTCCTTCAGCGAGATGAGCGCGGTCCGCGAGGTCGTGAATCATATCAAGGGGATCGAGGGCGTGATCGTAGCCAGCAAGATCGCCGATGAGATCAAGATCACGCGTTCCATCATCGTGAACGCTCTGCGCAAGCTTGCGAGCGCCGGGATCATCGAGTCCCGCTCGTCGGGCATGAAGGGAACGTACGTGAAGATCGCGAACCCGTATTTCATCGATATTCTGGAGAGCAGCGCTGCCGAGAGACGGGAGTGACCGGACGAAGGAAAGCGCTGAAAACAGGCATTTTCCGGAAGGAAAAAGACAAAACCGTGAAAAACCGCGAAAAATGTGCGTTTCCCCGGAAAAATGTCTTGCATACTTGAAAAGGCTGTGCTATACTGCCAAAGTCACAAATCACGCGCTGTCGACGGGGGGTCGGTTCCCTGCGGGGTTTGCCCTTTAGTGGCGGTGCGGAAGAAACAAACCAAATGGAGGTACTGACATGAGTGTAATCTCAATGAAGCAGTTGCTGGAGGCCGGTGTACATTTCGGTCATCAGACGAGACGTTGGAACCCTAAAATGGCTCCGTACATTTATACCGAGAGAAACGGTATCTACATCATCGACCTGCAGAAGTCTGTAGGTAAGGTTGATGAGGCTTACGCAGCAGTTAAGAACATTGTTGCGGACGGCGGCAAGATCCTCTTTGTAGGAACGAAGAAGCAGGCACAGGACTCGATCAAGAGCGAGGCTGAGCGCTGCGGTATGTATTTTGTTAACGAGCGTTGGCTCGGCGGTATGCTGACGAACTTCAAGACGATCCGTTCCCGTATCGGTCGTTTGAAGGAAATCGAGAAGATGGCTGCGGACGGTACGTTCGACGTTCTTCCGAAGAAGGAAGTCATCGGCATCAAGAAGGAGTGGGAGAAGCTTGAGAAGAACCTCGGCGGCATCAAGGAGATGACCCAGGTTCCGGATGCTATCTTCGTAGTTGACCCGAAGAAGGAGCGCATCTGCGTTCAGGAGGCTCATTCCCTCGGCATCACGCTGATCGGTATCGCCGACACGAACTGCGATCCTGACGAGCTTGATTATGTCATCCCCGGCAACGACGACGCAATCCGCGCGGTCAAGCTTATCGTTGGCAAGATGGCAGACGCCGTGATCGAGGCTAACCAGGGCGAGGAGCTTGTGGACACCACGGCAGAAGCTAAGGATGAGGCTGTTGAGGAGACGGAAGAGGTTTCCGAGCAGTAATTTTCCGAATTACAAACCGAATATACGTGTCCGGTTTCGGATCGGACACAGTCTAATACAGGGAGCATTCCCGGATAGGAGAATAATACTATGGCTACAATTACCGCAAGCATGGTAAAGGAACTCCGTGAGTCGACCGGCGCAGGCATGATGGACTGCAAGAAGGCGCTTACCGAGACTGACGGCGATATGGAGAAGGCGGTTGTATGGCTTCGTGAGAACGGACTTGCCAAGGCTGCCAAGAAGGAGAGCAGAATTGCTGCAGAGGGTATCTGCGCTGCTTTCGTTACGGATGATTACAAGACCGCAGCAGTTGTCGAGGTTAACTCCGAGACTGACTTCGTTGCGAAGAACGAGAAGTTCCAGGAGTTTGTTGCAAAGGTTGCTAAGCAGGCTGCTTCCACGGATGCCGCTTGCATCGACTGCTTCCTTGCTGAGCCCTGGTGCGAGGATCCTTCTATCAGCGTGAAGGAGGCTCAAGCTAACCTTGTTGCCGTGATCGGCGAGAAGCTGGATATCCGCAGATTCAAGAAGGTAGATTCAGCCGACGGACTTGTAGAGACCTATGTACACGGCGGCGGCAAGATCGCTGTTATCATCGAAGCTGCAGGTGATGATAAGGATGGCGTCCGTGAGGCA
>CADBLW010000359.1 GCA_902795625.1 uncultured Lachnospiraceae bacterium
CCCAAGAGGCTGAAGGGACACCCCTGGAAAGGGTGCAGGCCGTTAATAGCGGTGCGAGGGTTCAAATCCCTCCTTCTCCGTCACAAAAACCCGGAAGGCGAAATACCCTTTCGGGTTTGTTTATTTTTCGAGAAAAGTTGTAACCCCCGGTGGGGATTTGTCGACATATGGGGTGAGAAGGCAAGAAAGGAGGCGCTTATGACGGATGCGGAGATTGTGAAACTGTATCAAGACGGCGATGAAGCTGCGATCAAGGCGACGGCCGCGCGTTATCAAACTATGCTGATGCGTGTTGCGATGCAGATCCTGAATGACAGGGAAGATGCGGAAGAGTGCGTGAACGACACGTATTTTGCTGCGTGGAACGCTGTAGCGGCCACAAATCCTTCGCACCTAGGAGCGTTCCTGTGTCGGATCGTGCGCAAGAAGGCCATAGACAGGCTGAGAACCAATACCAGAAAGAAACGGTGTGGGCAGGAGTATTACATATCTTTGGAGGAACTTTCGGAAGTTCTCGAGGGGGATGAGACTCCGGAGAAAGCACTTGACGACGAACTTCTCACGGAAGCTATTCAGCGCTTTCTGAAGGATCAGACAGCGGATGTCCGAAAACTGTTTTTGGGTAGATATTTCTGGTTTTGCCCGCTTAAGGAAGTCGCGAATTCCTGCGGCATGAGTGAGGCCAACGCAAAGACGGTTTTGTTCCGCACCAGAAAGAAGTTGCGGGAATTTTTGGAAAAGGAGGGCTTCATGCCATGCAAAGCGAACAGTTGCTGAATGCGTTGAATGATATTGATGATTCCCTGATCGAGGAGACCTATCCGTTCGAGCGGGAAGAGATTACAAAACCTGTGCTGCGGGTAGTATCCGGTGGCACCGGCAAAGGAGGTAAGCGAAAAATGCGAAAGTGCATTTTACTGATTGCGGTTTGTGCCGTATTGATGTTTGGCGGAGTTGTCGCGTATGCGGCAACCGGAGGGGGACTTTTGAACATTATCAGACACAAGGGAACCGACGGAGACGGGGAGACAACGGTTGAGTACCAGCCGCTCGAGCAAACCGTGGTACCGATGTCCAACCTGCGCGGAGAGATCCAAAACGCGCCGGCGGAGATCAAAAAACAGGTTGATGAGTTTAATGCGATACCGGAGATGGAACGGATGGCTTTAAACACCATGCCGGATGTATTGACGAAGCAGTTTGATACGTTGGAAGCGGCCATCGACTATATCGGATACGATCAGCTGAATTACCCGAAGCTCAACTATCCGATGGAAGATGTTCATATCGATATGCTGGGATGCGAAACCGCGAACGGATATTCCCTGTCGACGATCACGCTGGATTCCATGCAGCAGTACCGCGAGGGTCCGATCCGTTTCTGCCAGACGATCGCTACGATCTTCACGGAAAATGCAAATGCGTCGTCCGCAATGATCCTTGCGATGTCGGAGAAAGTGAAACTGGCCGAGGAGCAGCGTGTTGTTAACGGACGTACCTTCAGCATTCTGCATACGAGCGATCCGGATCCGTACAACGAAGGCGCTGAGGTGCTCGGCACGGAAGTATTTACAACCGACAACAATGTGGTATACCTGTTCCACATCTCCTATGATGAGGAAAACCGCGCCGACGCGGAAGCGGTGATCGAGGAGTGGATCAACAGCTTTTCCGGAAACTGAGCGTTTTCATAACCGAACAAAAGCATTCGAGGGTGTCACACCGGGAAGTGTGGCACCCTTTATTTTTCGCACTGTGCAGGAGCAAGCCCGCATCGTCGGTCGGTTTCGATTTTCCGCGGAAAACTTTTCTTGCGGAAAATTCTGTTTCGCTGTAAGATTCTGTCAGAAATGTTGTTTTATAGGGTGAAACGAATATTCGCGATCAGGCTGCAGCCGGAGGTTTTAGCATGGAGGATGAGCAAATCATTGATCTGTTCTTCCGAAGAGATCAGGGGGCGCTTCGGGAAACGGAGCGGAAATACAATCGGTACTTATACGCGGTAGCGCATCGGATCCTCGGGAACCACGAGGATTCCGAGGAGTGTGTTAATGATGCGCTTCTGTCGGCATGGAACACGATCCCTCCGCAGAGACCGTCGGTGTTGCGCATGTTTCTGGCGAGGTTCGTCCGCAATCATGCGATCAACAAAAGAAAGGCGTCGCTGACCGACAAGAGGGGCGGCGGCGAGGTTGCACTGGCCATCGAGGAACTGGAGGAATGCCTACCCGGCAATTCCGACACCGAGGCCGCTGTGCTGGCGGAGGAACTGTCTGAGATGATCCGCGCCTTTGTCCGGGGACTTCCGGAGAGGGAGGGCGACGTGTTCACGAGACGGTACTTCTTCACGGAGAGTGTGAAGGAGATCGCAGAAGGGTACGGGATGACGCAGAACAATGTGAGTGTCATGCTGAACAGGACGCGGAAGAAACTTAAGGAGCATTTGACGAAAGAAGGGTTGATACTATGAAACCGGAAGAGTTGTTTGATACTATGAGCGCGATCGACGACGATATCCTGGAGCGGAGCGAGCGGAACAAGATTTCCGGCGCTTCCGACAGCGCGTTGGCCGCGGGGGAGACAGCAGCAGGGGAGACGGCTGAGGCGAGGACAGACGCACAGGAAACTGCGGCGGGGGAGACGATCGCAAAGGTAACGTCCGTCAGAGAGACAACCGCTCAGGACGTTGATACCGGAAGGAAGAACACGGCGAAGAATACCGGCAGGATCATCCGCATCGCGGCTGCGCTGGCAGCTGTCGTGGCGGCAATTGTTGCCATTGTGATCCTCGGCCCGAAAATGCTCGGCGGAACCGGGGAGAACGGTGCAGGAACGCCGACACCCGCGGTGACGATAGCCGCAGAGGGTGAGCATTACGGAATGACGGATGATGAAATCCTCATGGCAAGGTTTCTGCTTGAGAAGGCGTCGTATCCGGAGAAGGCGGAGCTTCCGGATTTCAACGATTACGTAAGAGCAGACGGAGAAGTGGATTATGAAGGGTTTGCAAAAGCCTACAACGAATGGGAAGAGAAGGCTTATGCCAACTTGGCGAATATCAAGATTGCCGACAGGGAACAGTCCCGGGCGGGAATCGCGGCTTTGGTCAACACAGGGCTTGCGCAGCTTCTGGCGGGTGAAGAGGGAACCAACCGCGTGTGTTCGCCGGCCAACCTCTATGTGGCGCTTGCTATGCTCGCGGAGACCGCGAACGGAAATTCACGGTCGCAGATACTGAACCTGCTGGGAGTGGAAAATATCGAGAAGCTTCGCGGACTTTCCGATGTGACATGGAATCTTCTGTACCGGAACAGCGGCGCGATGACGAGGATCCTCGCAAACTCTCTGTGGCTGCGGGATGACGACCGGATTTCCTACGTCAGCGCTACCATCCACAGATTGGCCGAGACGTATCATGCCTCGACGTTCTGTGGGACCATGGGCTCCTCGGAGTATGATCAGGCGCTTCAGGCATGGCTTAACGAGCAGACGGGAGGCCTTCTGAAGGATTTCGTTGCAAACCAGAGCCTTGATCCCAACACTGCGCTGGCCCTCGCGACAACGATTTATTTTTCCGCGAAATGGGACGATGAGTTCGACGGGGACAAAACCGAAAAGCAGGTGTTCCACGCGAAGTCCGGAGATGTTGAGCGTGATTTCATGCATCAGACGGACGATAACGGCGCATATTATACGGGGGACCGGTTCGCCGCGGTTATCAGGCGTTTTGAGGGCGGACAGTTCGGCGATATGATCTTCTTTCTTCCGGACGAGGGAGTGAGTGCGGAGGAGCTTCTGAGCGATCCGCAGGTGTTGTCCCTTATCAACGCAACCGCGGGAACCGCGCAGTGCACCGTGCTCAAGATCAATTACGCAATCCCGAAGTTTGACGTGGCCTCGGATACGGACTTAAGCGACAGTCTCAAAAAACTGGGCGTAACGGATGTGTTCAACGAGGGGACCGCTGATTTTTCGTCGGTTGCCGAGAATTCCATCGGCATGTACCTGAGCAAGGTCGATCACAGCGTGCGCGTCCTGATCGACGAGGAGGGTGTGAAGGCTGCTGCTTACACGGTCATGCCGCTTGCGGGGGCATTGCCTCCTTCCGAGGAGGAAGTGGATTTCGTGCTGGATCGGCCCTTCGTCTTTGCAATCCGATCGGAGACCGGTATCCCGCTGTTTGTGGGCGTCGTGGAGCTTCCGTGAGTGAGTTTAGTGTCAGCGGAGGATTGCCATTAGGCATGAGATCCGGAGGAGGGGGAAACGATGAATAAGAAAGAGAAAACGGGAATCCGGCAGGACAGCCGGGTTCGCAGAGCAGTGGCCGTGGCGGCGGTGATCGTCGCGGTGGGAGCGGCGGCAATGCTGCTGCGTTCGCGCTTATTTTCCGAAGAAAAAAAGAAAAACAACAGCACCGATACGGAAGCTGTACCAACGATCCCGCATGCGTCGGTGCCACCGATCACGATAACGCCGGATCCGCTGGCGGATTTCTGCCTGACGGAGGCGTATTACCCGGAGGTCGAGAAGACCGCCTACGGGGGAAGCATTGACTACGACGCGAAGACGCAGGCGGAGAGAGGGCTGGCACGGTTCATTGAGGCGAGCCTGCCGGAGCTTTTGGCCGGCGAGGACGGCACCAACCGCGCCTGCGCACCGCTCAATATTTATCTGGCGCTCGGTATGCTCGCTGAGGTTACGGACGGAAATACCCGCGCGCAGGTGCTGGAGGTTCTCGGCGCGGACAAGGCGTGGAAACTTCGAAAAATAGCCGACGAGGCGTGGAAGGCTGCATACCGGGACGACGGAAAGGTGACCAGTCTTCTGGGAAGCTCCCTGTGGCTTCGGGAGGGGGCGAAGATCATACCGTACGAGCTCAATCCCCTTGTCGTCCTCGCGGACAGTTATCATGCTTCCACGTTCCGCGGACAAATGGGATCGGATGTCTATGATCAGGCGCTTCGAACCTGGATCAATGAGCAGACCGGAGGGCTGTTGAAGGAATCGGCAGAGCAGCTTAGCTTTGATGAAAAGACAATCCTCGCGCTGGCGACAACGGTGTATTTCCGGGTGCGATGGGAATCCGAATTTGCAAAATCGGCGACGGACCGGCAGGTGTTCCACACCCTGACCGGTGACAAAGAGTGTGATTTCATGCACGATTCGGAGAAGCGCAGATATTACGCGGGAGACCGGTTCAGCGCCGTGACATACGGCTTTGACGGCGTCAGTGCCGGCGACATGATCTTCTTCCTTCCGGATGAGGGCGTCGATGTGAAGGAGCTGCTGACGGACCCGCAGGTTATTTCCCTGCTCGGCAGCGGGCAGAATGTGCCGCAGTCTAAACTGCTGACGGTTAACAGTTCCGTTCCGAAGTTCGATATCCTCACGGACAATGCCGATCTGGCGGAATGCATGAAGAAACTCGGGATCACGGATGTTTTTCAGCCGGGAGTCGCTGATTTTTCGTCGCTGCTTGCGGAACCAGACGGAGCGTACCTGGATGGTGTGATGCACAGCGCGCGCGTCAAAATCGACGAGGAGGGTGTGGAAGCCGCGGCATACACGGTGATGATGACGGAAGGAGCAGCATTGCCTCCGGAGCCGGAGGAAATTGTCGACTTCGTTCTTGATCGGCCGTTCCTTTTTGCCATCCGCACGGACAACAGAATGACGCTGTTCGCAGGCATCGTGGAAAATCCATCGTAACAGACTTGACATTTTACGACACCGGGACTATCATAGGGTTGAACTTCGGGGCGGGGTGCAATTCCCCACCGGCGGTATAGCCCGCGAGCGCACAGCGCAGAACCGGTTGGATTCCGGTGCCGACAGTACAGTCTGGATGGAAGAAGTCGATTCTTTATTTGCTATGGATTCGATCGAGCCCCGCAGGTTACCTGCGGGGCTCGTTTA
>CADBLW010000360.1 GCA_902795625.1 uncultured Lachnospiraceae bacterium
CGATCAGGGACGGGTAGCAGGCGTCATTGTTGACGTACTGAAGACCCACGTCGATGGCTTCGCGGTTGTCGTTGGTGTCGAGAACTTCAATATTGTAGCCGTGTGCTCTGAGGGCAGGCTCGATCAGCCGGAAATGGATCGGCGACATCTGCGGAGCAAGCAGCGTGTAGTTCTTGCGCATATCCTCGGTGAAGATCACACGGTTGTGCGCGGAGGAGTACACGGGAGCGGAAACGTGCTTCTTGGCTCGCTCACGAACCGCGGACAGAAGAGAACGAACGCGGATGCGGGCAGCTCCCAAGTTGTTGACCTCATCAATCTTCAGTACGGTATAAATCTTGCCTGCGCTTGTCAGAATGTCGCTGACACCGTCGGTAGTGACGGCATCGAGACCGCAGCCGAAGGAGTTGAGCTGGATCAGCTCAAGATTGTCCTGTGTGCGGACGAAAGCGGCGGCATTATACAGTCTTGTGTGGTACATCCATTGGTCGACGACGATCATCGGACGGTCGACGCAGCCGAGGTGCGAAACGGAATCCTCGGTCAGAACAGCAACTCCGTAGGAGCAGATCATATCCGGGATACCGTGATGGATCTCCGGGTCGATATGATACGGGCGGCCGGCAAGTACGATGCCCATGCGGCCGGTTTCCTTGAGATACGCAAGCGTTTCCTCACCCTTTCGGCGGATATCCTCCTTGATGGCCATCTGCTCAGCCCAGGCGGCGTGAGCGGCCTCCTTGATCTCCTGCTTGGAGATGCCCTTCGCCGTAAAATGTCTCACCAGACCGTTGGTGATGATCTCCTCGGTCTCAAAGGAGAAGAACGGGTTCTCATAGACGATATCCGACGTCTTGAGCTCGTCCACGTTGTTCTTGATATTTTCCCCGTAGGAGGTGACGATGGGGCAGTTGTAATGGTTGCCCGCGTTAGCGTCTTCCTTGTGCTCATAAGGGATGCAAGGGTAGAAGATATAAGGAACCTTCTGGTTGATCAGCCAGCTGATGTGGCCGTGAGCAAGCTTGGCAGGATAGCACTCCGACTCGGACGGGATGGACTCGATGCCGAGTTCGTAGATCTTGCGGTTGGAAGCCGGCGAAACGACAACGCGATAGCCGAGCTTCGTGAAAAATGTAAACCAGAACGGGTAGTTTTCGTACATGTTAAGGACACGCGGAATACCGACGATGCCGCGAGGTGCCTGTGTTATCGTAAGAGGCTCGTAATCGAAGGTTCTCTTGAGCTTGTACTCGAAGAGGTTCGGGATGCCGTCCTTGTTCTTTTCCTTTCCGAGACCGCGCTCGCAACGGTTGCCGGAGACAAACTGGCGTCCGCCGGAGAAGCGGTTGATCGTCAGAAGACATGCATTAGTACAGCCCTTGCAGCGTGCCATGGAAGTCTCAAAGCGGAGATCGTTCAGATCCTCACGGGAGATCATCGTGGTAGCCGTGCCCTCATAGTGGTCTCGGGCGATCAAAGCGGCACCGAACGCACCCATGATGCCTGCGATATCGGGACGAATGACTTCACAGTCAGCGATTCTCTCAAGGCTTCGAAGAACCGCATCGTTATAGAACGTACCGCCCTGGACGACGATCTTGGAACCGAGCTCCTTGGCGGACGTTACTTTGATAACTTTATAAAGAGCATTCTTGATGACGGAGTACGCAAGACCTGCGGAGATATCCGCAACGGTAGCGCCTTCCTTCTGAGCCTGCTTAACCTTACTGTTCATGAAGACGGTGCAGCGGGAACCGAGATCGATGGGATTTTCCGCGAAGAGAGCAATCTTTGCGAAATCGGCGACCTCATAGTCAAGACTCTTTGCAAACGTCTCGATGAAGGAACCGCAGCCCGAGGAACATGCCTCGTTGAGCTGTACCTTATCAACGGTGCCGTTCTTGATCTGGATGCACTTCATGTCCTGGCCGCCGATGTCGAGAATACAGTCGACGTCGGGATTGAAAAATGCCGCCGCGTGATAGTGCGCAACCGTCTCCACCTCGCCCTCGTCGAGCATGAGAGCGGCCTTCACCAGCAACTCACCATAGCCTGTGGAGCAGGTGCGGACGATGCGCGCGCTGTCGGGCAGCAGCGAATAAACCTCTTTGAGAGCCTTGATCGTGGTCTTTAAGAGGCTGCCGTTATTGTTGCTGTAGAAGGAATACAGAAGAGAGCCGTCCTCACCGACCAGCGCAAGCTTAGTCGTGGTGGAACCGGCGTCGATACCCAAGAAGCAGTCACCCTCGTAGGAGGCGAGGTCTCCCTTACCTACCGTGTGAACGCTGTGGCGTTTCACAAACGCGTCATACTCCTCCTTCGAGGAGAACAGAGGCTCCATGCGGTTGACCTCAAACGCCATCTCAATACCGTTCTCGAGGCGGTCATGAAGCTCCGAGAGAAGCACGGGATTTTCCATGGTGGAGGACATCGCGGAACCGATGGCTGCGAACAGATGCGAATGGTCGGGAGCGTAAACTTGCTCGTCCGTAAGTTTCAGTGTGCGGATGAACGCGGCGCGAAGCTCGGTCAGGAAATGGAGCGGGCCTCCAAGGAAAGCGACATTGCCGCGGATCGGCTTTCCGCAGGCGAGACCGCTGATGGTCTGATTAACCACGGCCTGGAAGATCGATGCAGCAAGGTCGGGCTTGGTGGCACCCTCGTTGATCAGGGGCTGGATATCGGTCTTGGCAAAGACACCGCAGCGTGCCGCGATGGGATAGATTGCCTGATAGGATTTTGCGTATTCGTTGAGACCGGAGGCGTCCGTCTTCAGAAGGCTGGCCATCTGGTCGATGAAGGAACCCGTACCGCCGGCGCAGATACCGTTCATGCGCTGGTCGATACCGTTCGTAAAATAAATGATCTTCGCGTCCTCACCGCCGAGCTCAATAGCAACGTCGGTCTTGGGCGAGTAGTACTCGAGGGCGTTGGAAACCGCCACAACCTCCTGAAGGAAGGGAACGTCAAGATGCTTGGAGATCGTGAGACCGCCGGAACCCGTGATCACAGGGCATACGGTGCGGTCACCGAGCTTTTCCATACCGCGGCCGATCAGCGTTGCCAGCGTCTGCTGAATGTTCGCATAATGCCGCTCGTAATCGGAGAACAGAACTTCGCCCTCACTGTCGCGGATCGCAATTTTGACGGTGGTGGAACCGATGTCCACACCCATGGATAAATAATCGCTCATAATAACCTCTCATTTGTAATTGTGCGCAAGTAAATCCCCACATCGTCATACAATCAATAATCACACATTTGATAAGCGCACATACGTTGTACATTATACTTGATACTTCGGAAAATGGCAACAGTTTGACCGAAATTCAAAGTTTTCCGTTCTTGCACAAACAGGGTAAGGTATGGTAGAATGTTACGGGCGAAGAGGCGGGCATTTTCCGATGGAAACGACTCGCCGACGCCGATACGGAGGAAGCATGAAACGCTACGAATCCCTTACGATCCTTGAGAGCAGCTGTCTGCAGGAGGGGATCTATTCCATGACTTTAGATGCCCGTGCGATCGCGCAGGAAGCGGAGCCCGGGCAGTTTGTTTGTCTGTACACGGACGATAAGAGCAGACTTCTGCCTCGTCCGATCAGTATCTGTGACGTTGACAGGGAGGCTGGAACACTTCGGCTTGTGTACCGCACGGTCGGCTTCGGGACGAAAGAATTTTCCCGCAAAAATGCCGGAGATATGATCACTTGCCTTGGTCCTATCGGAACCGGATACTCGAAGGTTTCCGAGGGCAAGGAGGCGCCGGTGCGCATTCTTGTGGGCGGCGGTATCGGTATTCCTCCGATGCTGTTGCTGGCGAAGGAGTGGAAGCAGGCCGGGTATGAGGTCATTGCGGTGCTTGGGTACCGCAACAAGGACACCTTCCTTCTTGAAGATATGCAGAAGTACGCAAAATGCTATGTGGCGACGGACGACGGAAGCCTCGGAACTCACGGCACCGTGATCGACGCGATCAGGGAAAATGATCTGATCCCGGCCGGCGCTGAGTCGAAGACCGTGATTGCCGCATGCGGACCGATGCCGATGCTTCGCGGGCTTGCCGGACTTGCGGCAGAACGAGGCGTCTCCACTTATGTGTCCTTGGAGGAGCGCATGGCCTGCGGCGTCGGAGCATGCCTTGGATGCATCACGAAGACCAAAGCTGTTGACGCGCATTCCCATGTGCACAATGCGAGAATCTGCACCGAGGGGCCGGTGTTTGATGTGAGAGAGCTGTGTTTTTGACTCTTCAAAGACCTGCTTTGAATAAAAGAATCTGAGCTTCTGAATTTACGTAAGATAAGTAAGAAAACCGGAGTTAACGTTATGAATACAAGTGTAAATTTCGCCGGAGTCATTTTGAAAAATCCCGTCCTTACAGCGTCTGGAACCTTTGGTTCAGGCATGGAATACAGTGAGTTTGTCGACTTGAGCCGCCTCGGCGGTGTCGTCACAAAGGGCGTCGCGATCACGCCTTGGGAGGGTAATCCCACTCCGCGTATCGTGGAGACCACAGGAGGCATGCTCAACGCCATCGGACTGCAGAACCCCGGGCTTGACGTATTCTGCGAGCGCGACCTGCCGTTCCTTTCCAAGTACGATACGGCAATCGTTGTCAATGTCTGCGGGCACTCTGAGGAGGAGTATGTGAAGGCGGTCGAGCGTCTTGCTGAGACGAACGCGGACCTTCTGGAGATCAACATCAGCTGCCCGAACGTCAAGGAGGGCGGTATCGCTTTCGGCACAAACGCCTCGAAGATCGAGGAGATCACGAAGGCGGTTAAGAAGGCAGCAAAGCAGCCGGTCATCATGAAACTCAGCCCGAACGTGACAGATATCACGGAGATGGCTTTGGCTGCGCAGAACGGAGGAGCCGACGCGGTCAGCCTGATCAACACGATCACGGGAATGAAGATCGATATCAACCGCCGTACATTTGCTCTGGCAAACAAGACGGGAGGACTTTCC
>CADBLW010000361.1 GCA_902795625.1 uncultured Lachnospiraceae bacterium
CGACAGCTTCACGACATACACCGTTTCCGAGTTGATGCACAGAGCCGTGTCGAAGGCGTCATAGAACCGGCAAGTTGTGATAGTCTCCTTCCATTCCCGGCGCGCCGTTTCCTTTCCGGAATAATCGTAGCGCACAAGCGCTTTCCCGTACGCGAGAACCGCACCGTTCGAGTCGGCAAATGCGTTCGTCACCGAGGAGCGGAAGTTGTCGGCCTGAACCTCGGGGGAGAGTTTCAGGAGCAGGTCCCATTTTCCGCAGTCCCACACGTAGACGGTCTTTCCGCTGTCGATGGAAGTGAGGTAATCCGCGTTCCGGTCGAGCGTCATGGACAGCACGCTCAGATCGTGGGGAAGTATGCGGTCGAAGTCCAGCTTGCTGCCGACATCGTACGCGTGCAGAGCAGCCGCAAGCGCATACTCCGCGTCCGCAACATAGGGCCGGTCGCGCTCCTCCGACGGAAGTCCCTCCACAGCGATGAGCACCGCGTCCTCGCGGTTTCCCTCCCGAAGCTGCTGCATCGCTTCCTGCGCGTAAAAGCGGGACTGGTTGATCTGCTTCTCCCTGTATTCGGCGAGGATCTCGTCCGCCAGACGGGACTTCTCATCCGCCAGGACGGTCATCTCATCGGCAAGCTTTGACTTCTCGTCTGCAAGCTTCGTCTTGTCATCCGCCAGCACGGATTTTTCTTCCGCCAGAACGGCTTTCTCATCCGCAAGCTTCTTCATCCGCCTGGCGACGCCAGCGTTGTATATACCGAACGCGGCGCCGGCGATCGCAAGGATCCCCGCTGCCGCTCCGGCGATCATAAGGTTTCTCTTTAGGATACGCTCGCGATGCCTCTGGCGAAGGTCGTCGTAGGTGCAGCCCAGGACCGGCGCAGCCAAACGCAACAGTTCGGTCTTGAACTTTTTGTTCCGCTCCGACGGGGTCGCTCCGCGAACATCCGCGGCAAGCGGCTCAACGGGATTTCCGCTCTCGTCGGTCAGCAGCATCTGCGGAAAGCTCTGATCCGGCTCCCCGTCCACAAGCACGGCGAGCACGTGGTGACGGTCATGAAGTGAGATGAAGGTCTCGATCTCCTTGTTCACCCAGTAGGAGCCCGGCGTCTCCGGCGAGCAGATGACGATCAGGTACTCGGATTCCCGCAGCGCAGCGGCGATGTTGTCGTTTAGGTCGCTTCCGATCGGGAGCTCCTCCTGGTCGCGGAATACCCTGCGGATTTTCTTCTTGCCCGTCTTCTTCTGCACCGCCTTCGGAACACGGTAGGTCTCAAGGCCCGAATGAACCTTCTTCGCGATCTCCATATCCAGCGGTGTGTGCCGATAGCTGATAAAAGCGTCGTAAATCATTGAAATTCCTCTTTAGTCCCATTTTTCGTATGTCTTTTCGAAAATGCCCTTCTCGATGACGTAGACGTCGGAAGGGTCGTCCGCGCGCACGGCCAGCCAATCTCCCGGCCGCCCGAGATAGTATTTTTCCTGATCCCACATCGTGAAGATCTTCACTCTGCCGGTGATCTCCTTCGCGTAAATGCCGTCGCCGCCGACGGACATGCAGCTCTTCGCGTACGGCAGAAGGGGCAGCCGCTCCGCAGCCGCGTTGTTGATCACCGTGGGCGGGTATTCCCCGGGATAGACGTAGGGCTTGTCGATCACCCGGTAGGAGTGCTCAAACTTCTCCTGCTTGATCGGATAGATCTCCCCGTTCACGTTGATCATGATGTACACGTCTTCCCTGACGGTCACGTCCACGTCGCCCTCCAGCGTGCGCACCGCGATCTCGCTTCCGTCCGGGGCAACGTCCGCGGCGCGGACAAACCCGAGCTCGAAGGACTTCTTGCGATAGTGCGTAAACTCCTCAAGGTTCGCGCGGTACTGCCCGGCATAGAGGATCACGGAGGTGTCGAAGTACTCGTTCATCCGCCCCGCGATGAAGCGGCTGATGTCCTCCTTCTCGTACCGCACGCCCGCCTTGACAAGCAGGTCCTTCTTCAGGAAGCCGCCCGCCTTGACCAGGTGCCCGCCACCGCCGCCGTAATGCTCGGCGATAAATGCCGCAAGCTCGCTGGCTTTGACCTCCTTCACGCAGCTTCGCACGGAAAATTTGATGCCCGAGGGCAGGATGTTATACACAAGGCAGCTGTGCACACCGTCCACCTCGAGGAACATGTCGCTGATGATCCCGAGAATGTTGGAATCGCACAGGCCGGCCTCCACGATACCGCTGAACCGCGCCTCGTCCACGATGGTATTTTTGAGGGCATCCCCCGCGATCCGCAGCTCCTCGATGGACAGGTTGGAATTGCGGAACAGGGTGATCAATGACTTGTTGAACACTGCCATGTCGCGCAGATCCCGATCGCTCGGGTGCGAGATCTCCGAAAAATCCCCGGTGTCGGTCATCAACCCGTAATACAGCGCCGTCGCGATGTTCCGGTCCTCGTTGATGTCGACGCCCTCCGCCCGGAGCAGTTCAAACATCACCGTGGAGCAGGAGCCGTAATTGCTGCGTACCTCGCTCAGCTCCGGAAGTACCTCGGAGATCTGGTGATGATCGATGACGGCAACATTTTTCGCGGAAAATGCGGTGACATTGCTCTCCCCGTACTGGCAGTCCACCGTGATCAGAAGCTCCGGCTCATCCAGGCTCTCCACGTGCTCGCAGTTGATGCCTAAGTTTTCGTTCATCAGCACCAGATTGCTCTTCGCGATGGGATTGACGCCGCCGTAGACGAACCGCGCCTGCTTTCCCTGCTTCTCCAGGTACCACCGAAGCGCAAAACCGCTGGCCAGCGCGTCGGCATCCGGGTTGTCATGACACTGGATGACGATCTCCTCGTAACCGGTAAGATCCGATAATTTCAGCATACCCAAACCTCCGAAATGGTTTTCTCTCTGTCTCAGATATTCCTGACTCAAGTGTTCTCTGACTCAAGTGTTCCTGTCTTAAACGCCCGCGAACGGACGCATCCCTCAGTCAAACGTGAACCGGTCGAAGGAAGCGATGGCTCCCTCCTCTTCGGACACAAACTCAAAATACACCGCGCGCTTTCCGATCACGCCCGTTGTCAGCGCAAAGGTCTTCTCGCATTCATCCGCGCCGAACTCCGTCTCGGCGATAACGCGTCCGCGGTACGAATCCACGCGCACGAGCACGCGGAGCGGCTTGTGCTCACGAAGCACAACGGTCACGGTCTTCGGCGTGTTGGCGCCGAACTGGAGATACCGGAACCCGACCGTCGTTCCCGAGCTTAGGTTCACCACCGGCGTGGAGATCGTCTCCGTCTGCTCGTAGCCCGGCTCGATGTACGCTCGAGTCTTGCTGCCGAAGATGTGGCACGCGTAGCCGGCCGAGATCCATTTGCGCGCGTCAAGGCCGTTGATATGAGCGCCCTGGGATGTCATCTCCACGGGTTTTGACGAGACCGGCTCGCCTGCGAGGTAGCGCACGTCGCCGATGTAGAGCCTGCCGTCCATGCCCATCGCAACGTCCACCGGCTCGAGCATCGCCTGCCGCGAATACTCGTTCACGCCGGTCTGGCGGTGGTAGAAGATGTACCACTGGCCGTTCACCTCCATGATGGAACCGTGGTTGTTGCCCCACTGGTACGTCATGGTTCCGACGCCCTCCGCGTCCTTCAGGATCTCGCCGCCGTTGAAGCTGATGTCCCCGCCCTCGCGGAACGGCCCGAAGGGGCTGTCCGAGAAGCGATACGACAGAAAGCCGTTGCACGGCTCATAGATGCCGAGTTCCGGGATTGGCTTTGCGTAGCGCTTTGAGAAAATGTAGACGTATTTTCCGAGTACCTTGCGCGGGCTCGATGCCTCGAAAAATGCGTCGATCAGGTCAATGTGGCCGTCGTCCCTGGGGTCCCACGGGCACGTCGAATGGCCCATCGGATTGGACACGAGCGTCTCCTCGTCGATGGTCGCCATGTCCTCCTTCAACCGCGCGATGTAGCAGGGAGCCGCGCAGCCGCCCCAGTACGCGTAAACCTGACCGTCGTCATCGACGAGCACGCCCGGATCGAACCCGAGCTTCGTCTCCACAGGATTTTCAAACGGCCCGTAGGGCGTGTCCGAGGAGGCAACCACGACAAGGCTTCCGCAGCGCTCCGCCGCATACATGTAATACTTGTCGCCCTTCTTCACCACGTCGGGCGCGTACAGGATCGAGTCGTAGTGCGTCTCGTACGCCACGCCGTGGTACGTCCAGTCGGTCAGATCCGTGACCGGCGCCGACCAGACCACGTAGTTGCGCCCGCAGTACTGCGTCCGCTCAATATCGTGAGAACCGTACACGTACACGCGCTTCTCACCGTTGTATTCAAACACTCTCGGCTCACCGTCCGGGACATGCTCCCAGAGCGGCATGTAGGGGTTTGCACCCTTGATGTATTCCTTCATAACTGCCCTCTCCGCGGCTGCGATACGCACTATCCGCCGCTTATAAACTATTATACCCATTATACCCTTTGTGCGAAAAATGTCGAGGGTATAATGGGTATAAACACTTTTTACTCCTTGTACGGTTCAACGATCCACTTCTGCGTTCCTTCGGCGCCGACACTGCACAGGAGCGCCAGCTGCCCTTTCTGCGCCGTCAATACACGGCCGCTTGCGTACGGCGTCTGAATGTAAACGCAGCCGTCGCCCGCGTCGGTCAGACGCCAGCTCTGGGCATCCACATAGCCGGTGTAGACCCACAGGCTGATGGTGTTGCCTTCCTGATCCCAT
Organism: uncultured Lachnospiraceae bacterium; assembly: GCA_902795625.1. Taxonomy (GTDB): domain Bacteria; phylum Bacillota; class Clostridia; order Lachnospirales; family Lachnospiraceae; genus ISDg. The sequence continues at coordinate 4,738 of CADBLW010000361.1, forward strand.
GCGTTGCCGAGGTCGCTGAGCTTGTCCGGAAGGTCCTTCGGCGAGAGCACGTAACGGCCGTCGCCGGTGAACCGGATCGTCCACACGCAGGGCGTGTCGGAAAGCGTCAGCGTGGGGTCATTTGCCTGACCGGTCAGGTATCCCTGCCCGTCCGCGGCCTTGATGGTGAACTCACCGACATTGGAGACGTTTCGCTTGATCAGGCGCCACATCGCCGGGTACATGCCGACATATTGAACATCGCCCGCGCCGGTGTAGGGCAGCTTGCCCTGCAGCACAAGCTTGTAAAATTCAAAGTAATCGTAGTCATTTTGATCCGCGATGAATTTCTGATATCCCGGGAACGAATCGGGCCCCATGTACGCGTGCGTGTTGGGGTACTCAATGCCGAGGATCGTCTTCAGCGGCTCAAGCTGATGCATCCATTCATGGACGGCAACCGCCGTTGCGTACAGCGACGGAACCTTCGGGTCCTCCAGCGGGTACGTCCCCTCACGGGGCTTCATCAGATCAAAGGTCGAATAGCCCATGGGCATCGACATGCTTGCCGTCTCCAGCCCGAGCATGACGTAGTGAACGCCGTAGCCGTCCTTGTCCTGATTTCTCTCGATGTTCTCATCGCCATCAGTCTGAACGGTCGTCAGCACGGTATCAAACTCTCTGCCCGCGATGAAGCTGTCGATGTACGACTGCACGGTCTCCTGCGCGAGATACAGCCAATCATCCCCGGGGTACTGCGTAAGCGGCGTCACATCATCCACAAAATGCAGCTCCACCGTGATGTCCACGTTGTGGTTCGCGATCTCCTCCACCGATTTTTCGAAATTCAGAGCAACCGCCTGCAGGTACTCCCGGTCGAAATCGGTCATCTGAAAATCCAGCTCTCCAAACGTGACATGCGTGAAACCGATCCACATCACATAGTACTGAACCGGCTCAGCCAGGGGCGTGTAGTCCCCCGACTTAAACTGCGCAACCGCCTCCTGCACCAGCTTGTCCGTCTCCTCCGCGACAGCCGCGATGGAAAATGGCTTATCCTCCGGCGCGCTCGTCGGATTCCCTGCGGCTTCCGTGACGGTCGCATTTTTCTTATCGCTGTCCTTCTTACTGTCCTTCTTCTCCGAGTCATCGCTGTCCGCTCCGCACGCAGCCAACAAAACCACGGCGCACAAAAGCATCACAATGACTCCTGCTCTCCTGATCAACTTCAAAACATTTTCCTCCTTACGATCACATAGCGACGGCCGCACAAGCCGTCAAATTCAAGACACGCGTTCTTGATTGTATATATTGCGGGGCGCTTTGTCAACTTGTTTGTGTGATCAAATATGCTGCGCAAGCGACCGCATACTTCACAGACGCTGCGCACAGAAAAAGGAACCGGTACGGGGCCGGTTCCTTTCTTCAAGGAATTATACTTTCTTATCACTTTGTGGCCGGTCAAGTGTCAATACCATTGTCTGGCCGGCTTCATTTCTGCGGTAAGTCGCACTCTCTATAAGCGGCATGAATACTTAACTATTGTTAATAATGCGACTTGTCACAATCTTAACTGCAATCTGAAGGGATGCATCATCAGTTAGTAATTCCTTGGGCACACCAGCAGCTACAAGGTCATCTCGAACCATTACCTTATCCTCTTCCAGCGCCGATGCACCATCATAGTATAGGTTGGTATAAGACGAAGACATAGTTTTTACCCCTTTACATATGTGTCAATTTTCGTAGTATGGCTGTCTTCATTTCTACAAACACTACTGAAACCAAAAGAAC
>CADBLW010000362.1 GCA_902795625.1 uncultured Lachnospiraceae bacterium
CTTTCCAGAACAACCCGGAAGTGGTTGCACGCGCTTACCAGACTGCGCTGGCGGAGTTCCCGAAGGTGTTTCGGCAGATCGTTTTCGCGGTGTACTGCCCGCCCGGTGGGAGCGTGAATTTTGACGCATTTAAACGAGTGCTTGGGTAATCCGATGATTGGGAAAGTAGAGTACTGAAAAGGTTTTAGGAGACACAGATCGTAAGGAGGCTCCCCATGAAATACCGTGAACCCATCATTATTATCCTCTACCTCATTATCGTGCTTGTCAGCGGGCATGTGATCCTGCGGAAGGCGCGGAACCGGACGGAGAGCCTGATGGGCGCGGCCGCGCTGGTGCTTGGGTGCGGTGACGCCTTTCACCTTGTGCCGCGGTTGCTGAATGATCTTTTGGATGCGGATTTTACGGCGGCCCTCGGGATCGGCAAATTCATCACTTCCGTCACGATGACGGTATTTTACGTGTTGCTGTACTATGTGTGGCTGGGGGTGTACGAGGCGGCCGGAGACCAGGGTGCGGAGCCGCAGGCATCGGTGTCTGTATGGGCCGGGGAGCGGCGCGTGGCGGTATTCGTGTGGGCGGCGGCCGCGGTGCGGATCGCGTTGTGCCTGTTTCCGCAAAATGGTTGGAGCGAAAACAGCAGCGACCTGACCTGGGTCATCATCCGGAACGTGCCGTTTGTGATCCTCGGGGCGGTTATTGGCCTGCTGTACTACTCGAAGCGTGACGCTGACTTGATTTTCCGGTGGATGTGGCTGTTAATTCTTTTGTCATTTGTCTTCTATATCCCTGTGGCGTTGGGCGCGGGCGCATATCCGGTTCTTGGGGTGCTCATGCTGCCCAAGACGGTTTGTTATGTCCAGATGATCCGGGCGTTCCGGAAGAAAAGCGGCGTGATTTTGAAATACTTTGGTGATTGAAGAGACCGCTGTCATGTGCGATACCAATCTTTGTTATCGCTGCAGCACACATAATACAAGGGGGGAGCAACTATGGATCTGGGTGACGTTTTTGATGCTGTGGGAACAGTCCTCGAGTCGATGGATGGTGCGGGTTACGACTTGCCTGACGGGTCGGGAAAGCCTGCGGAGAAACGTGCAATTCCCTTGGTGGAACCGGAGGTTAATGAATTCGGGCGGATGACGGAGTGGTATCATTGCGGCATTCGAAACACCGGCTCCGTCTGCAAATGCTGCGGCGAGTACCGCCGCGACCGCACGGTTTTGGACGATCCGGATTCCCTGCAGAAAGCTACCGTTCCGTACTGGAAATGTCCGGAGTGCGGGATTAACACGGTGGGGGAGGTGTGCGAGCGGTGCGGGCAGCCTCGCCGGACGAAGATTTCGGATGAGAAACCGAAGCCGTCCCTCCGGAAACGGATCTATTACCGGTTTGTGGGGAAGCCCTGGGCTGTTCTGGCCGCCTGGCTCATTTTCCTCATGGCTCTGGTGGTTCTGGTTCTTTGTTTAGAATGAAAGGAGAGTTCGTAAAATGATCAAAGTTGCATTTTTCGATGCGAAGGAATATGATATCCAATCCTTTACGAAGGTGGCGGAGGGCAATCCGAAGGTTGCGTTCAAGTTTCTTGAGACGAAGCTGACGGAGGACACGGCCGACCTCGCGAAGGGGTTTGACGCGGTGTGCGTTTTCGTCAATGATACCGTGAGTGCCGCGGTGATCGACAAGCTGTACGAGCACGGCGTTCGTCTGATCGCGCTTCGCTGCGCGGGCTACAATAACGTGGACGTTGCGAAGGCGTACGGCAAGATCCACGTGGTGCATGTTCCCGCGTACTCGCCCTATGCGGTCGCGGAGCACGCCGCGGCGTTGCTGCTCACGTCGGTGCGGCGCATCCATAAGGCGTACAACCGGACGAGAGATTTTAATTTTTCGCTAAATGGGTTGACCGGATTTGACCTGCACGGTAAGACGGCCGGGATCATCGGTACCGGCAAGATCGGCAGGATTTTCCTCGGAATTTGTCGGGGGTTCGGCATGAATGTGATCGCGTATGACGCCTATCCGGCGAAGGACAGCGATATCGAATATGTGCCGCTTGAGGAGCTGCTCGAGAGGAGCGATATCATCTCGCTTCATTGCCCTCTGACGGAGCAGACGAGGCACATGATCGACGCGGACGCGATCGCGCGGATGAAGAAGGGCGTTGTCATCCTGAACACCTCCCGCGGTGCGCTGATTGACGCGGAGGCGCTCCTGGAGGGCATCAAGGCTCGGAAGATCGGTGCAGCCTGCCTTGACGTTTACGAGGAGGAAGCGGACATTTTCTTCGAGGACCGCTCCGGCCACATCCTGAACGATGAGCTGCTGGCCCGCCTCCTGTCCATGCCCAACGTGATCGTCACGTCGCACCAGGCGTTCCTGACCGAGGAGGCCCTCGGAAACATTGCCGAGACGACGGTCAACAACATCCTTTCCTGCTTCGAGAACGACGGCATGTGCGACAACGAGCTTTGCTATCGCTGCGGAAATATCGAGACCTGTAAGAAAGAGAGAAAGCAGAGATGCTTTTAGAAGGAGCTAACCAATGGTTCAGTCCTTTAGGCAGCATAACGGCACTACATAAACACCATTGGCCATCCGGTAGGCGACCTTGTTCTTGGTGACCACCATGAGAAATGCCGGGCGGCCGGTTCTTTCATAGTCAATGTCGCCGGCAATCTTGATCAGATTGTCGGCGGCTTTTTGTATGTCTTCTTCGCCACCCAGCTTCACTTCAATCAGTGCCCAGGATCCATCATCAAATTGAAGCACGGCATCGGCTTCTCTTTTTTTGGAATCCCGATATTTGTAGACACGGGCGCCAATTGCATCGGCGTAGACTCTGAGGTCGTGTACTACAAGCGATTCGAACAGCAATCCGAAGGTTGTTATATCTTTGAAAATCCCTTCCGGGGTGATTCCC
>CADBLW010000363.1 GCA_902795625.1 uncultured Lachnospiraceae bacterium
TTTCTCTTGCATCCTGCAGCACGGCCGGATCATCCTTCGCCTTGGCCATCAGTCGTATTCCGACAGGATACAACGGTTTCTCTAACTTACATGCGCGAAGGTCATCATAATCGCTGCACAACGGCACCTGGTTTTCCCTGCTGATGTAGTCCAACATCGCAAGAAGATATAAGCACTCCGGATACCACTCCCTGTTGTAATAGGTGCGGATATCGTTTTGCTCTATCGTTTCGATGATGAATTCCGTATCCCCGAGTTCCTTTACACGATGGCAGATCGTACTTTTGAAATTCTCGAAACTGCCTCGTTGTATAACGTATGTCTCAATCAGTTGTTCCATTGTTACATCAAGTTCTTTTGATAACTTGTACACTGTTTCGGCGCTGCATTTGGCAAGATTGGTTTTACCGTTGCAGATGTCGCTCAAGGTCGTGTACGGAACGCCGCTTCGCAGTGCCAGCCGATACTTTGACAGCCTTTTCGCCTGCATGATCTTGTTAATATCCATACTCTGTCACCTCCTCACACAAAATTATAACGGTATACCGTGATAATGTCAAGGTAATGTCAACCAAAAAAGGACGCCGTAGCGTCCTTTTTGGATTCATTAAACCCTTTGCAGGATGTTCTTACTGAAATCTCACTCCACCACAAACACGCTGAGCGACAGCGGCTTCACGTGGGCACTGATAACCCCGTCCTCAAGCTTCGCGCGCTTGTTGACCTTCGGGGTGAAGATCTCGTCGTTGCCGAACTCGCTCTGGGCCTCGGGGTCGCCGGAGATCTCGTACATCGTGCAGGTCGTAAAATTCATCTTCGGAGCAGCCTTCTTCGCTGCCGCGGCCTTGCCGGCACCGTCCTTCTTCGCCGCATTCGCGCCGAAAGGCCAGCCGCGGTCGACGACTTCGGCCACACGGGCCTCCGTGTTCGCTGCGGCAACGCCGTTGAAGAAGCCGGTCACATCCAATGACAATGCATAGTCCTCAACATCATTCCGGTTGATCACGAAGATCGCGAGACGACCGGATGCCTTGTCCCACGCACAGGCTGCGTCGACGTAAGGAACTCCGTTCTTGCCGGTGTACTGCGAGGTGTCGTCGATGGCGTAAGCCGGGATGTCGTAGGTGTCACTCTCGACCGAGACGCGCATCGAAGTGCCCTTCGCGAAGGTGAGCATCTGCATGAACGCGTAGTGGGACGCCGAGCGCCATACGTGGTCGTGGTTCGAAGCGCACAGAGCACCGAGGCCGCCGGTCATGCAGCCGATCTTCACGCGGTCCGCGTGACGCAGCAGAGCCAGCTGGATGGATGCCATCGAGAGCATCTGCGTCAGGTCGCCGCCCGGGAAACGGCGCTCCGGCATCTTGTCCGGATCGTGCCACAGGTACGGGCGCTCCGGGTTGAAGCGGTAGTGCGAGCGCGCCATGTTGTAGCGGCCCCAGCCGGGATTTAACGGTGAGTTCGGACGGACCATTCCGCCGTACTCGTCGAAGGAGATCATCATTTTCTTCGGTGAGCGGTGCTTGGACTGCACGTAATCGCACATCGCGGTCAGCGTGTTGATGTAGTCCTCGTAGTACAGAGCGCCGCCCAAAAGCGCCTTCGTGTCTCCGGGAGGCGCGCTGTGATAGTGGTGAACGGAAAGGTAATCGACGGTGTCATAGCAGACGTCGAGAGCCGCCTCATCCCAATCCGGAAAATGCTCCATAAACGGCGCGGAGGATCCGCAAACGCCCGTCTTGATGGACGCGTCGATCCACTTCATCGCCTTCGAGGTCTCGTTGACCATCACGCCGTAGGCGCGGGGATCCTTGTCCCAGGAGCCGAGCTGCCACGGGCCGTCCATCTCATTGCCGAGATACCACGTCTTCACGCCGTAAGGCTTCTCGTGACCGTTCTTGATACGCAGGTCGGACCAGTACGTTCCGCCCGGAAAATTCGTGTACTCCACGCAGTCCATCGCGTCCTGCGTGCGGCCGGTGCCCATATTTACCGTATAAAGGGAACGGGCGCCGATCTTCTCAGCCCACTGCAGATACTCATCGTGACCGACCTCGTTGGTGATCACCTGGTACCACGCCGGGTCGAGGTGCACCTTCCGCTCCGACTTCGGGCCGATGGAATCCTTCCACTGCCAAGCCGAAACGAAGTTGCCGCCGGGCAGGCGGACCGCCGGAAGCCCGGTCTTTTTGAGTGCGTTGATGACGTCGGTGCGGAAGCCCTGCTCATCCGCCGTCGGATGCTTCGGGTTGAACATCGTGCCGTTCACCATCGTGCCGATGGGCTCGAGGAATGCGGAAAATAACTCGTCCGAGATTTCCCCGATCTCAAAGGACGGATGAACCGTGATCTTTGCTTTCTTTGCCATAAGTTGTAAACCCCTCCTGCTGTAATTTATATCTATCGAAAGCTGTCTTTGCTTTCGTTTTTATACTGCCTGCATTTTCCGTTTCATTCGAACGTCCGGCCGCCGGCGCGCTTAAGCCTTCGCCTCGGCCGCTTCCTTCTGCGGCTCTCCTGTGGATATCTTCTTGATCCACTTCTCGCTCTTCAGGCGGAAGTAGCACCAGATTGCCTTGACGATCTGATCGGATTTGAGGCAAATGTAGATCCAGAACGCGCTCAGGTGCAGCACAAA
>CADBLW010000364.1 GCA_902795625.1 uncultured Lachnospiraceae bacterium
GACCGTATTCCTATGATTGGGACACCGGACAGTATTCTTACAAAGCGAATGACGGGTGGGTTTACGGAATGAGAATCCCGAGAAGGGACGTCAGCGACTGGAAGGTGCGTGAGGTGATCAAAATATTCCAGAAGTATGCGGCGGACCGGAATAAAGATTTTTCAGCGTTTCTGGATTTCTTCATGAACGGATGCGAGACAGCGAACGGGTTCGAAAGAGACCGGGTATGCACCCTCAAGATCTGGTTCCGGGGAGCGGACGGTGAGGATACGGTCATGGCTCAGGACGTGAGGATGACTTCGGCGCAGGCGCACAATATGATGCAGGAGATCCGGGAACTCGGGTTCCTGAACGACGGGAACACCGCCGTGCAGATCACCGCCGTGCAGCCCTGATAAGGATCACCGTGGAGTAAACCGGATATAGAAAAGTTGTGGCAGGAGGAGTTTCCGCGCGGGATCGCGGGAACTCTTCCTTTTTTGGATTTGACTATTGACCGCGGGGGGCATATAATGACATTTGAGGAAGGTTGTCCGCAGCGGGACAGCCCGAAAGAAAGACAGAAATCGGAAAGGAAGACAGTGCGTGATGGAGACGCGGGTGATCCCTGTGGATCGGGAGCATTTGCAGAGTGAGGATTTTGCGGAGGCGGCGCAGCTTCTGCGCGACGGCGAGCTGGTGGCATTTCCCACGGAGACCGTGTACGGGCTCGGCGGGGATGCGCTTGATCCGGACGCGTCGCGGCGGATCTACGCGGCGAAGGGACGGCCTTCGGACAATCCGCTGATCGTGCATATCGCGGACACAGACGCGCTGCCCGTGCTGGCGGAGGAGATTCCGCAGAGCGCGTGGGAGCTGGCGGACCGGTTCTGGCCGGGGCCGCTGACCATCATTTTACGAAAGAAAGAGATCGTGCCGGACGCGACGACCGGCGGCCTTGACACGGTTGCGATACGGATGCCGAGCGACCCGGTGGCGGCGATGCTGATCCGCGTGAGCGGTGTGTACATCGCGGCGCCGTCGGCCAACGCCAGCGGCAGACCGAGCCCTACCTGCGCGGAGCACGTGTATGAGGATCTGAAGGGACGCATCCCGATGATCCTGGACGGAGGAAGCGTGCCGATCGGGCTTGAGTCCACCATCGTGGACCTGACCGGCGAGACGCCCCTTGTGCTGAGACCGGGGTTCATCACCATCGAGCAGCTCCGCGAGGTTCTGCCGACGGTGGAGTACGACCCCGCGGTCGTGAAGCGTGTAAAGGATGAGACGATTGTCGCAAGAGCCCCCGGAATGCGGTATCGGCACTATGCACCGAAGGGTGAGCTGACGATCTTCGAGGGTGACCTCGACCGGGTTGTCGCCCGGGTACAGAAGGAAGCGGAGGCGAAGCTTGCGGAAGGATACCGCGTGGCAGTGCTGGCTTCCGAGGAGACGAAGGACCGCTACCACGGGCTTACCGTGCGGAGCGTCGGCGACCGCGAGGAGGAAGCGAGCGTGGCCGCGCACCTGTTCGGAACGCTGCGGGAGTTCGACAGCATGGGCGCCGAGTACATCTTCGGCGAGAGCTTTCCGGAGGCCGGTGTCGGGCAGGCCGTGATGAACCGTCTGATGAAGGCGGCGGGGTACCGCATCGTGGCGGTGGAGGAGTGACATGAGATTTGACCGTATTGTTTTTGTGTGCGGCGACAACACATGTCTGTCGTTGATCGCGGAAAATGTGTTTATCGCCCGCTACGAGGGAGAGCCGCTGTACGTCTCTTCCCGCGGCATCGTGGTGCTTTTTGAGGAGCCATGCAATCCGAGAGCGGAGGCAGTCCTTGCGAAGCACGGCATTGAGATGGTCCGGACGACGAGCATGGAGATCCGCAACGGCGATATCACGGACAGCACGATCGTGATCGCTCTCAAGGAGAGGGACCGCATGAGGTTCAAGACGCGCTTCCCGTACGCGACGGCGTTTACGCTTGCCACGCTGGCCGGCGAGGAGCGGGATGTGACGGATCCGTACGGCGGGACAGAGGCCGATTACGAGCAGTGCTACGAGGACATCGACCGCATGATCACGGAGGCAATCCCCGCGATCCGGCAGATGCTCGAATCAAATGACGATATTGACAGCAGTCAGCTGTTTGAACAGGAAATCATGGAGGACAGAAAAGATGATAGCTTTAGGATGTGATCACGGCGGATTTGAACTGATGAAAGAGGTGAAGGCTCACCTCACCGAGAAGGGCGTGGAGTTCCGCGATTTCGGAACCGATTCGCCTGCCGCTACGGACTACCCGATCTACGCGAAGCGCGTTGCGAAGGCAGTGCTTTCCGGTGAGTGCGAGAAGGGTATCCTGATCTGCGGTACCGGCATCGGCATCAGCATTACCGCCAACAAATTCAAGGGGATCCGCTGCGCAGTCTGCCACGATGTGTTCAGCGCGGAGGCGACGAGACAGCACAACGACGCCAACGTGCTCGCCATGGGCGGCCGTGTCGTCGGACCGGGGCTGGCGCTCATGATCGTGGATACGTTTTTGAACACGGAGTTTTCCAACGC
>CADBLW010000365.1 GCA_902795625.1 uncultured Lachnospiraceae bacterium
ATTCCGTGTACATCATTGATATCATGATCCATCTGGGGCTGTTCAAGAAGATCATCGTATTTTGCGCGGCAATCCCGTTCACCACGGTGTATTGCCAGGACAGCAACTCGGGCTACGTAAAATCCCTGATCGTACGGAGCAGCGAGAGAAAATATATCCGGACAAATGTGGTGGTGTGTGCCCTTTCCGGGTTCGCCGCGGTATTCATCGGAATGCTTGCGTTCTTCGGGATAGTGTCGATCCGGATGCCGCCCGCAGCCTACGAGGCGGGCGGAGTGTACGACAGCCTCGCGCAAAATCATCCGATTGTGTTTGTCGTCATGATCGTCGCGGTATTTGCTGCATACGCAGCCATGTGGACGGTTGTCGGACTGGCGCTGTCGGCGCTTCTTCCGGACAAGTACGTGGCGCTGGGCTCGCCGGTGATCTTCGGGTATCTGCTGGAGGAGCTCACATCGGGCCTGCCGCCGTATCTGAACCTCTACAGTTTAAGCCACAGCTACGAGGTGTTCGGCAACGCGCTTGGGAACAGTCTGTACACGATCGGTGTGTTCGTGCTGCTGGCGGCCGCGGCGGGGTGCGTATTTTCCGTGTTTGTGAAAAGGAGGAGCAGAAATGAAATGGCTTAAAACGGTCTGCACCATCGCCGGCCTGAATTTCCGCAAGTGGAAGTCCGACTGCCGCGTATGGGTCGCGTTCCTTCTGGTACTGATCCTGATCCACTCCACGACCAAACAGCTCGGGGCCGTCGTCGCGCACACCGGCGTAAAATCCTCCCCCTGGATCTTCCCGTTTCTGTACATGCCGTACTACAACAAGCTGCTGTTCTTCTTCCCGCTGATCCTGATCTTCAGCAACGCGCCCTTCGTGGACACCAACCAGTTCTACGTGCTGTACCGCTCGGGCAGGAGAAAATGGTGCGTCGGCCAGGTGCTGTACATCATCGGCACATCGGTTTTGTATTTTGCGTTTGTGGCGCTGTTCTCGGTGGTGCTCAACCTGGGGCGCATCGAGTTCACAAAGGAGTGGGGCAAATTATTCACGACTCTCGCCAAGACGAACATGGCACAGCGCTACGATCTTGGCTTCCAGCCGGAGCTGACGGTGCTTACGTATTTTACGCCCGCAAGCGCCATGTGGTTTACGTTCGTGCACTCCGTGGTCTGCGGCGTGATCTTAGGGTTCGTCATATTCCTCTTCAACATGAAAGTAAGAGGCGGAGGCACACTGTTGGCATCCCTGCTGCTCGTGCTGAGCGCGCAGGCCGCAAAATGGGAAAACCTAGTGAAGTTCTCGCCGGTCTCCTGGAGCACGCTCAATTACATCCACCTGAAGCCGAAGGACGGGCTGCCGGCATACGGCTACGTGGTCGCGGTCTACGCGGGGCTGGCGGTGGTGCTTCTGACGCTGCTCCTTTGGACCGTGCGGAGCTACAATTTCGACCGGGAAATAAAGAATGAGTGAGGTTAGAGTATGAGCATAGCGATCAATGTGGAAAATGTCACCAAATCCTTCGGGGAGACCACGGTCCTCTCGGACATTACCGTGGCATTTGAGAAGGGAAAGGTCCACGGCCTGATCGGCCGGAACGGCAGCGGCAAGACGATGCTGATGAAGTGCATCTGCGGCTTCGTCCCCGTGACGGCCGGCACGATCACCATCGACGGACTGCGGCTGAAGAAGGATATGGATTTTCCGAAAAATATCGGTGTCATCATCGAGACACCCGGCTTCCTGCCCTCCTACAACGCGTACCGGAACCTGAAGTTCTTAGCGGATATACAGGGGAAGATCGGCAAGGAGGAGATTCGGGAAGCGATTAAAAAGGTCGGGCTCGATCCCGAAAGCAAAAAGCACGTCGGCAAATATTCCTTAGGCATGCGCCAGCGCCTCGGCCTCGCCCAGGCCATCATGGAGGACCCGGACATCCTGATCCTGGACGAGCCCATGAACGGCCTCGACAAGGACGGAGTGGCGGAGATGCGGCAGTATTTGCTGGATCTGAAGGCCGGCGGCAAGACGATAATCATCGCCTCGCATTCCGCGGAGGACATCGATGTATTGTGCGATACCGTCCACGAGATGGACAAGGGAGTGCTCACGACAATAAGATAGATTTCACGGACATTTTCCATAACACCATAGGCAAAAACTATCGCGGACCACTGGAAAGATGTATTTTACCTATCAATCCGGTAGGCGTATAATCCCCACCATAAAGCAAAACCCAAAAAGACGAGGGGGATCAGAAAGATGAGTAAAATAACAACACCGTACCGCTATGATTTTGTAGGAAGCTTCCTGCGGCCGCAGAGACTGAAGGACGCGAAGGAAGCGTACCAGGCAGGGAAGCTCGGGCAGGAAGAGTTTGACGCGATCGTCAATGAGGAGATCACGAAGGTCGTCGCGAAGCAGAAGGAGCTCGGATACCATGTGATCACCGACGGCGAGTTCCGCAGAACCTTCTGGCACCTGGATTTTATGTGGGGCTTCGAGGGCGTCGGCCATCAGCACACCGGCAAGGGGATCCCGTTCAACGGGGTGCTCGCGGTTCTGGACGACACGTAC
>CADBLW010000366.1 GCA_902795625.1 uncultured Lachnospiraceae bacterium
CGCTCGCACCGAAGATCTGCATCGTGTAGGAGTGCGGGCTGATGCCCGAGCAGTCCGTGCGGTAGCGGAAATCCTTCCGGTTCATCGCGATCATCGCCGGGCAGAGCGTGTTCATGATCACGCTGAGCAAAATGTAGGGCATGTACCGGAAGAACACCAGAAGTTCACTGTTCTCACCCTTCTTCTCGTCCTCCTTCTGAAGAAGCTCTACCTCAGCCTCCTTCGAAAGCGCCGCAACCGCTGCCTGCGAGGCCTCCTGCGTAGTCTTCCCGAGGGCCTGATAAGCCGCCACGGTGTTGACGTATTTTTCGAGCTGCATCTCAATGTTGGCCGCAGCATAGCTCACGTGGATTTTGCGGCACTCGAAGATCCCCTCGGTCTCCCCCGCGGCAAGCCGTTCGGCGAAGCCCTTCGGGATCGTCACGGCGTAATCCACGGTCGTGTAGTACAGCGCGTCCGTCAGGTCATCTTCATCGGCAAATGCCGGAATAATGTTGTTGTCCTTGCTGATGTACTCCGCAAGCGCCCGGCTCTCCGGCGTGTCATCGAGATCCTCGATGACAAGATCCATCTTCGATTTCTCCCACACATTTTCATCGGAACCGCTCTTCGTCATCAGCACGCCGACGAGGAAGAACAGCACGATATATATGATCGCGGAACTGAATTTGCTCCGGAGCACCTTCAAAAAAGCCTTAAATACTTGCATACTTCTTCCTCCTTGTAAACAGCACACCGAGCACCGTAAACACCGCCGTGTAGATGAGCATTGCGATAACCTTGGAGATGAAACGGCGGTAATCGCTGTACATGTTAAGGCAGTAGAAGCTGTCCGAGATGATGGCCACCGGGTTGAACCGGTTCACCCACGGCGCTTTCACCGCCAGAATACCCTTGATGTTGCCCATCATGAGTCCGCTCAGGAAGCACAGTGCCATGGAGACGGTAATCGCGATGGCGCTCTTGCCCTCGTGCTTCATTTTCCCGATCGAACCGATAAAGAAACCGAACGCTACGCCGAGGCAGCCGCTCAGGATCGCCGCCAGATACAGTAGCAGAAGGCTTCCGCCGAAGTTCACGCGGAGCACGAACCGCAGGAAGGTCACGCACAGGACCATGCTGACGGACTGCGCGATGCAGCTTCCGAGAAGGCCCGCCGTGAGGTAAATCCCCTTCGGCGTCGCCGAGCAGTTCTTGCGCGCGCCGATCTCCGACTGGTTCGCCTGATTGTTGGTCGATACATGCAGACCTGTCATGTTGCCGCAGATGGCAACCATGGCGATCAGGTTGTAAAAATACTGTACATACACATCGGGATTGTCCGCCTTCGGCGAGGCATCCCGGCACGCGTTCACCTCCGCAGAGAGCTTCGCGAGCACGGTCTGCAGGGAGCCCGGATCCGTCGCGATCGTATCGCGGATGACCGTCTCATACAGCTTGTAGCGGGACACGAGCTCCTGGAGCATCGTCGGTACCATGCCCGTGCGGGCCACGGTCAGCTCCATGCTCTCACCGACAGTGAGGATGCCCTCCACCTCGCCGTCCAAAAGCAGCTGCTTCGCATTATCCGCATCGGTAAATGTCACGGCGAGCATCGGGTTTTCGTCCTCCGACATGCCCTTGAGAAACTCCTCAGCCACCTCATTTTCCGAGGTCATCACGGCCGCGACCGGGATCGTGTCGAAGAGCTCCGTGCTGTAGATGGAGCTGAACGCGACCTTGAACAGCGTTCCCAGGATGATCGGAAACAGCATCAGCCACAGAACAAACTCCTTAACGCGAAGAACCTCTTTCAGTTCGTACGCCAGATTATGTCTAAACATGGTATCACTCCTTACTCCTTGGAATCGCGAAGCGCCGTTCCCGTGATCTCCAGGAACACGTCATTGAGCGTCGGCAGCTCCGAGTACACACGCCCGAACCCGAGCTCCGCCTCCTGCAGCACCGCAAGGATGCGGATCAGGTTGTGACGGCCGCCCGAGCAGCGCACCGTCAGCTTCGTTCCGTCGTACTCCGTCTCGTACACGTGCGGCAAATGCGCGATCTTCTCGCGGACATCCTCCGGCAGCTCGAGGATCTCGATGGACACGCTCTCCGAGTTGCGGATCAAGCCCTTGAGCTCATCCTTCGTGCCCTCCGCGATCTTGCGTCCCTTGTCCATGATGGCGATGCGCGTGCAGATCTGCTCGACCTCCTCCATGTAGTGCGAGGTGTAGATGACCGTCGCGCCGTCGCGGTTCAGTTCCTGGATCCCCTCGAGGATGCGGTTGCGGCTCTGCGGATCCACCGCAACCGTCGGCTCATCGAGAATGATCAGCTTCGGTTTGTGCGCGATGCCGCACGCGATGTTCAGTCTCCGAAGCAGACCGCCCGAGAGCTTCTTCGGACGGAAGTTCACGAAGTCTTCCAGCCCGACAAATCTGATCGCATCCTCCACACAAGCTTTGCGTTTTTCCTTATCCGCAATATACAATCCGCAGAAATAATCGATATTCTCCCGCACCGTGAGCTCGTCAAGCACCGCCACGTTCTGCATGATCACGCCGATCTCGCGCTTGATGTCGTAGCTCGTCGGCGTCATCTCCTTACCGAACACTTCGATCTCGCCCTTGTCGAACGAGAGGAGCGACAGCAGGCAGTTGATCGTCGTCGTCTTGCCGGAACCGTTGGGTCCGAGCAAACCGAAGATCTCCCCCTCCTTGATCTCCAGCGAAAAATGATCGAGCGCCACGAGCTCGCCGTACCGCTTCACCAGATTGTCGATCTTCACTACTGTAGGTTTCATATATGTCCTCGCTTTCCTGAATTGTGTTTCTCTTACTACCCTTTTTACTATGCGTTATTTGTTGCCGCCGGGCGCGGTTTTTTCGGAAAATGCTGCCCTGTCGGCGTGGGGCATCTTCGGTTTCTTCCCTGCTCCCCCACTCTATGACATAAGAATAGCGCGGGGAAGTCCCCGCGCCAAGTGTCGGTTGTCATCAGTTGGATGTGACATTTGTCACAATCTGTTTCACAGTCCGATTTACAGTCTTTCACGGTCTGCCTTACAGTCTTCTTCACAGTCTGTTTCGCGATCCCGGCCGCACTCTACTTCACGATCTCGTCGATGGTCGAAACTGTCGTGAAAGCACCGCCATTTTCCGAGATGATCTCCTTGATCTTCGGCAGTTCAAAATAGTTGACATAGCAGATGATCATCTTGTTGCTGCCGGAGATCATGCCGTAGGACTCCATGATCGTACACGTCTTGCCGAGCTTGGTTTTGATGGCTTCGGCCAGCCCGGTCGCGTCCTTTGTGATCATCGTGACCTGCTTGATCGCCTCGAAGCGATCCGTAAAATGGTTGATCACCGTCGTCGCGACAACATACACGAGAAGGCTCATGAGCGCCGCGCTCCGGTTGATGAGAAGGAACACCGCAAGATAGACGCAGCCGTTGAAGCCGATGAGGATGTAGGTCATGCTGAAGCTTCTTCCCGTCTTGTCCGAAAGCTTGCTCACGACGATGTTCGCGAAGATCTCCGA
>CADBLW010000367.1 GCA_902795625.1 uncultured Lachnospiraceae bacterium
AACCGGCAGACCGTGGGTATCCCAGCCGGCCTTGCGGGGCACCATAAAGCCCTTCATGGTGCGGTAGCGCGGGATCATGTCCTTGATGACACGCGTCAGCACGTGACCGATGTGCGGCTTGCCGTTCGCGGTCGGCGGTCCGTCGTAAAATGTGTACGTCGGCCCCTGCTTGCGCGAGTCCATACTCTTCTTGAAAATGTCATTGGCCTTCCAGAACTCAAGGACCTGCTTTTCGCGGTCGACGAAATTCATACCGGCGTCTACTTTCTCATACATGTTTTTATCCTCCCTTGACTTAATATTCAAAAAATGTTACATGCACATTCGCAACCCTCGCGCTGCTCGGTTTGCTCATGTACGTGCGCTCGGCACTTCCGCCGCGGACTTCGTCCGCTCCCGGTCTTGTCCTTCCGACTCGTTGGAAACATCGTTTCCGCGAGCTCGGCAGGCCAATCCCGCCGACCACAGTCGGCGGAAGTGCTCTCGCTTAGCGCGCAAAAGGTCCCCATCCCGAAACAGGATGAGGACCCGAAAATTCTCATTATACCACCTATTGGGCGTACACTGCTGCGCAGTCTATACGTTGCCCGGTAACGGCAGGCTGCCGGTGCCGACTATTGGGTTTGTTCCGCGCTGCCCTATGGCCTCGTGACACATCGCCGTTCGCCCGCACGACTCCGGAGGGATCTTCGCCTGCACTTCACAGCACCGGGCTTTCACCATTCCCCGGCTCGCTTTGGCCTTCCCATACAGGGTACTGTCTCCGTCAACGTCTCTCGCTGTATGTAGGAAAATATAGACCACTTGTTCCGCATTGTCAAGAATTTTCTTACAGCTTCCTACTCCCTGATCACATACGGGAACGGGTCGCACCGCTTCCATCTGCCGATCGCCCGCAGCTCCTCGATGCTCCGCCGGCAGTCCTCCTCGGTGTTGTAGCCCGGGATGAGCGGCACGCGCACCGTGACGTCGCCGCAGCGGCCGGCCTCCGCGAGAACGCGCAGATTTTCCTTTACAAGGGCGTTGTCCATGCCTGTGTAGGCGCGGTAAATGTCGGGATTCATGTCCTTGATGTCGACGATCCATGCCGTGACCGCGGGCATCGCGATTCGCAAAAGCTCGGTGGGAACATTCAGGCTGGTCTCCGCGAGGATCTGCCACGACTTCGGCACAATCTCGGCAAATGCCCTTATAAACCGGGCATGCAAAAGCGACTCTCCGCCCCCGAACACGACTCCCCCTTTGGTCGCGCGGAAGTAGAGGTCGTCGATCCTCACCTTCTCATACAGTTCCTGCGGCGTGATCTGCCGGCACGGCACCTCGTCGCAGAGAATGTTTTTGTTGATGCAGTACCTGCACGAGAGCGGGCACCCCTTTGACGCCACCAGCGTCGTCACGCCGTCACCGTCCGTCTCCATACGCAGACGGTCCATCGTGATGAACGGCATTGTAATGTCACGGGGCTGCGCCGCAGCAGCCCCGCCCGTTTCGGTCTTCGACTGTAACGGAGACATCACGTTCATCTTCTTCTCTCCTCAATATCACGGCAGGTTCAAGCATAATTCACGGCCCGACTTCCTCCGAAGCATCCCGGCAGTTCCCCGGCACGGTTCGCAGGCAGGCTTCCCTGAGATCACTCCCGGGTGTCGTCATAATCCCGGTCGTAATCCTGTTTGTACTCCGGCGGAACCGCCTCGCCCTCGGTCACGTCTTCCCAGTCGGGATCGATCTGAACATCGCCGTCCAGCGGCTGGGGATCGATCTGAGCAGCTCCGCCCAGCGGCTCGTTCGGGAGCACCCCCGCCTCCGGCATGAGCTCTCCCTGGATATCCGGTCCGGGCACCTCGATGCCGATCAGCTGATGCAACAGATCCACCGCGTCATCGATGCCGCACCCGGTCGTCATCGTCATCATGCCAGCCGCAATACCCGCGATCGCCACGGTCTTGCCGAGGCGATACCGCAGCGACAGCTCGCGCTCGAGCATCCTAAGATCCGCCTCGCACTTCGGGCAGGTACCCTTGCACTCGCCCTTGTGCTTACATTCCTCAACCACATACGGAATATCGTTCTCTTCCGCGATCTGCTTGCGGATCTGCTTCAATATCTTACATTTGTCTTTTCCCCTCATACAAGCCTCCGTTCTTGTCTCACAGTTGTTCTTCGGAAAATGTTCCCTCAGGAACCGTTTCTGAACAAGATACGGACGGTCATATGAAATTTATGGAACATTATTTTCCGATGATCCCGCGAAGGTATCCCATGAACGTAAAATCCCTTGTGTAGCCCGTGTACAGCTGCCGGTCCACGTACTTCAGAACCTGGAGACGCTCGTAGTCGGTGTCGGACAGTCCGCCGTTGTTCTCGGATCTGCGCTCGAGTTCTTGCTCCTCCTTGAGGAACTTATTGATTCGAAGGATCTGCTCCTCGATGAGGATCTTCTCGTGGTCGTAGGTGAGGATCTTCAACCCGTCGACCTCAAGCTTGTCGGCTCGCCTCCGCCCGCGGATCAAAAACTTCGTGACGGAATTCAGAAATTCCCGCAGCGTCCAGATGATGCCGAACGCGCCGATCAACATGAAAGCCAAACTCAGAACGATCTTGAAATGGGCCTCCGCGCTCGAAAAGATCTTCATCATGAGCGGGTAAAGCAGGCATGCGCCGAACAGGATGATGATCTTGTACGTGACATCCTTCTTGTCCCTCTCCTTCTCAACGTCCACCTGATCGTGATCCTTGCGCGCCGTGTCAAGCTTCCCTTCCAGCACGGTCTTTATGCTCTGGCATGTCCAGGCAACCGTGTCCGCGGTGACGGCGACAGTTTCCGCGCTCTCCTCCGCGCGCTTCTCGCGCATTTTCTCCTTCTGTTTGTTCCACTCCTCTTCCTGCTCGGAAAATCGTTTCTCATCCTCCGCCAGGAACGCATCCAGATCATTGTAATCCATCGTGCTCTCCTTCCCGCTGCTTCAAGTTTCCCACACAATCAGCCTATTTTGCTTCTCCCCGGCTCTTCTGCTGCCTCTTCCACTTCCAAAACTCGAGGAATGTCACCTCTGTCTTGTCGGAAAATGTTTCCGTCTCCCTCGGCACCTCGCGCAACGTCTGCATGGCCTCGAACTCCTCGTGCAAAAGGCCCTGCTGACGCTCGATCTTCAGCTCGTACGTCTCCAGCTCGATCAGGCGGTCCTGCAGCAGCTGCAGACGCTTCTCGCATTTTTCGATTTTCGCGCCGTACGTCGGGATATTAAATTCCTTCGCGAACGCCTTCGTACCCGGATCCGACTTCATGACAAGGTGTGTCATATATCTGTTCAACACCTTTTTGACAAACCGGATCGTCGCGAAAACCCAGAATATCCCGACGATCCCGAGCCCGATCGTGATCAGGATATGGATGGTCATGAAGTACCAGGCTATGGCCGGAAAAACAATCGTGTGCAGCGCCAGTCCGTAAACCGCACCGCCCAGCTCCTTGTTCGCCGATCCGTTCGCGGCCTTCACCTCCGCGTATTCCTCATCAACTCCCGCCTTTATGCGTTCAATATGTTCCTTTATGCGGCGATGCACCTCCATACTTGCTATGTATGAATGATCCACCTCCACCGGCAGCTCCGCCTGCTGCTCCTCCGGCGCAGTCTCCTCCTTGCGATCCCTCCGGGCCATCGCCGCGAACTCCCGGTCCGCCTGCCCCAGAACCCTGTTCATCTCCTCGTAATCAATCATGCAGACCCCCTGTACACTGCGAATACGCGGTATCGGTCGATGTGATGTCTCCCTCATCGCCGTACCTGACAAATGTATCGAATAATTTAGTATACCATAGTTGCAGCCGCAGAACAAGATGAACGGCTCCAAAAAAACTGTCATACAAACGGCTCCGAAAAACTGTCATTGACAAATCCTGCCGGACTTGTTATAGTAACGCCAATAACACGAGAAAAGCAACGACGGAAAGAGTAGTTCCTCACGAATCATCCAGAGAGAACGGCACAGGGTGGAAGCCGTTTATGAGGACGAAGAGCGAAAACCATTCCTGAGCCGTAATGCCGAACCAAGTAAGCGTTACCGTATGCCTGCGTTAAAGGTTAGGATTTGTTGGAATCTGAAGTGAAAAGTTAAGGTGGAACCGTGCGACAGCACCCTTAGGACTGTATTTACTATGGTCTCAGGGTGCTTTTCTTGTGTTGTTGCCCAGTACACAGTACATCTGAAAGGAGAAACAACATGGCAGAAGAAAACAAACAGCTGTACATTCTGGCCGGCTACGACGATGCGTCGGAGGAGATCCTCGCCGGCTTCCAGAACATCCTGTACGACAGGGGGTTCGTCGGCACCCACACCAAAAACATCCCGATGCAC
>CADBLW010000368.1 GCA_902795625.1 uncultured Lachnospiraceae bacterium
ATTGCGGGGCTGGCAAAGGAAAAGGGCATTGCATTTTTCACGGACGCCGTACAGGCAGTGGGGCATGTTCCGTTCGCGCTCGGAAGCGCCGAGGGAGCAGGGAAGCTTCCGCAGGGGACGACGTCGCAGGATTTTCTGGGCGTGACGATGCTTGCCGCCTCCGCGCACAAATTCGGCGGGCCGAAGGGAGCAGGTTTTTTGTTCGTACGGGAGGGGACGCAGCTTGCGCCCCAGATGCACGGCGGGCCGCAGGAGATGCGCCTTCGCGCAGGCACGGAAAATGTCCCCGGTATCGTCGGAATGGCAGCAGCCATGATCTCTTCCTGCAGGGAACTGCGCGGGGATTCAGCCAGAATGCGTTCCTTGAGAGACCTTATGATTGACAGAATACTGGACGCGATACCCGATTCACGCGTCAACGGAAGCCGCGCGAAGCGTCTGCCCGGCAATGTGAGCATTTCCTTCGCCGGTGTGGAGGCCGCATCTGTGCTTGTACTGATGGATATGGCAGGTATCGCCTGCTCCGGAGGCTCGGCTTGTACTTCGGCATCCGGAGCATTGTCCCATGTTGTCGAGGCAATTCATATGCCCGGGGAGTATGAAAACGGGACCATCCGCATGACGCTTTCGCCCGACACAACGAGAGCGGAGGTGGAGGCTGCAGTCGCTGCACTCACGGAGATCGTGGCGAAGCTTCGGGCCGGGCGACAGTGAATGAACTCCGGGGAGGAGATACTAAGTCGGTGTTGATACGCGAACGAAGCACGCGGCATACAACACAAGCGACAGTACAGGAATCATAGGAACGCTTATTGGAAAGGGGGGTGAGCCACAATGATGAGTGCGGAGTACTATCTGAATCCGGACGGAACTCCGAAGCAGGAGCTGCTTGCAGCAAATCCATGGCTTGCGCTTCTTGCCGGGACCGAGCATATCTATGTGAATGCCGAGAGGATTGAGAGCGTCGGGAAGATTTCCGGGCGGGAGACCCTTCTATATGTGATGCGGAGCCTGGATATTCTGCAGGAGATCACTATTTCCGGGAGGCTCGGCGATGACCATGACGGGGAGATGAAACACATCATCGAGACGGTCCTGATGTGGTCCGAGGTCGCCAAGGGCGGCAGCGAGGCACAGCGCCGCGAGTGGACGGAGAAAGGCTATCCTATAGATATCCACAACGAGGGATCCGCGTGCATTTACCGTGATTTCGCGAAGAACGGATCGCCGGATCCGGAAAATGTCGACGAGCGCATCTACACCCTGATCAAAACCCACGGCCTCATCGGACAGAGCATCCGCGGGGAGACGCCGGTGAGCCACAGTGCGCCGCTGTACACACTCTCTCAGAGTGGTGACATGGATTGGTATCAGCTTCTCTATTCGTTGAATGAGTGCATCATCCGCGCGGCGAGCGAAACCGTATGGCAGAGTGTGCGGACCGATGTCGCGACACTCATTCACAGAATTCTCGATGGGGATTGGAGCGAATTTTCCGCACAGTACAGGCTGGAGCGGCTCTGCCCGTCGGAGTACAACATTTTTCCCGAGGACGCCGAGTGGTTTGAGAAAAATATCTTTCCGCGGTTTGAGCTGTGGTATTTCCAGTCGGCGCTTTCGGGCTTTGAACTGGGACAGATCCGCGAGATCCTGACGGCGGTGCTGGCAAAGCTTGATGATGAGACTGCGGCGGATATGGAAGCCCGGGATGGGAAGGCCGATGCAGCGGCCAAGGTCGGCCACATCAACTTCAAGCCGCTGGCGGATTCCCTGTGGTACGATTATGAGGGAAAGAAGCGGATCAACGTCTACAAGAAACGCATCATCGAAAAAAGCCTGCGCGACGCGTCGGTTCAGAACGTCGCATTGCAGGTGGTGACGGAGAACGGTACCGCTTATGTGGACTTTACATTTTCAGCTGTGTGCGAAAAACTGATCGATTTCTGCGTGGAGGCGGAGCGGTGCGGACTTCTGACCTTTGAGAAGAGCATCATCGTGTTGTATGATATGTTCGGGTTCCGCAGGGATGCCTTCGACCGGCTCAACAACGAGAACAAGTATCTGTCCACCATGAACGAGACCGCGAACAGCACAAAGGAGAGCATCATTTCCTATGTGACGGGGCGGACGGTGGTGGATGTCGGTTCCGGCGGCGGGGTGCTTCTCGACCGGCTGGAGCAGAATTTTCCGGAAAAGCGCATCATCGGAACGGA
>CADBLW010000369.1 GCA_902795625.1 uncultured Lachnospiraceae bacterium
AGCAAGCGGTGCTATGCTCTTATCAGCATCCATAAACTCCGAGGAAAGGTCGACATAGCAGATGCTATTTCTCGTGATCACGTTCAGGATACGCGTATCCTTCGGGATCGCTGCGATGGGTTTCTGATCGCTCTGCT
Source organism: uncultured Lachnospiraceae bacterium (assembly GCA_902795625.1). Taxonomy (GTDB): domain Bacteria; phylum Bacillota; class Clostridia; order Lachnospirales; family Lachnospiraceae; genus ISDg. The sequence continues at coordinate 138 of CADBLW010000369.1, forward strand.
TGAAGGAGGAAACCTCATCCTCGGTGGGACCACCGATCAGAAACTCGATCAGATACTTCTCCATCGGTTCGTAGTCGTCAGGGTAAACTCTGCGGTTAACAACGGTCAGGTTGTTCTTGGAACCGTTCACGAAATACAGCTTAACATCAATAACTTCGGTCGGTTCTCCGATCCTGCTTGCGTACATTGCTGCAGTCATCGGTCCTACCGGCTCATCCTGTCTGTTCTTGAGCGGTTCTCCGTTCACGGTAAAGGAAACACTGCGCACATCGAGAAGCTGTGTCATGGTCAGCACGACACCCGTGCGAAGGACAGCCTCCCGCACAGGGGAAAGCTCGCGGTATTCCCCGTTGAAGCAGATATTGAGTTCTCCGTCATCGGATAGGATCCACTCTTCCACTCTGAGGGAACGGGGAATGACGGCATATCGGCCTTTATCCTCATCGGTTTCATTGAGCTGCTGCAGCAGTTCCGCGATCCTCGCGTCCGTTGTGAGTGACTGGAATTTATACTCTATGCGGAAAATGTCTGTCGCGTCGGAATTCAGAGCATAGCAATACACGGGATACGTATTGTCCTCTCCCGGCGTCGGAGCCGTCGCCTCCGTGCATCCGCACAAAAGCATGGCAAACAAAGCGAGCAACACAAGAGCAATTGTGCCGCCGCATCGCCTGCGTTCGGTTTTGATCCCTGTCTGGTTCATGCTTTGCCTCCGCTCTTAACGGGCTTTGCAAGCGGCAAACGGACGCTGAAAGTCGTGCCTTCGTTGATCTTTGAATATACCTTGATCATACCGCCGTGGGCGTTGATGATCTCTTTGGTGATGGCGAGGCCTAAGCCCGTGCCGCCGGTCTCACGGGAACGATCCTTGTCCACGCGGTAGAAACGATCGAAAATGTGACCGATCTCGGATTCCGCGATACCGAAGCCGGTATCCCTTACAGTCACGAAGAAATAGGTCAAGTTCGCGTTGAGGGTTACATATACACTGCCGTTCGGACGGTTGTACTTGATGGCATTTTCCACGATGTTTGTGATCGCCGTGATGATCTTCGGCTCATCGACATCCGCGTAAATATCGCGGTAGCTCTCGCAGACAACCTCAATGGATTTTGATTCGGCCAGCGGAGCCACACGGTTCAGGATGATGTCGAGAGTATCGTTGATATGCGCGCGCTCGTAGTGAATGGTATCCGTCTTGCGGTCCATTCGTGCAAGTGCAAGAAGATCGGAAATGATGTTGTTCTCGCGGTCAATCTCCGAATTGATGTCCGTAAGGAATTCACGCACGGTATCGGGAAGCTCCTCTCCCGACATCAGAAGAGCATCGGAAAGGATCTTCATGGAAGTCATGGGAGTCTTCAGCTCATGTGAAACGTCGGATACGAAATTCTGGCGGTTCTCTTCCATCTCGTGCGTTCGCTCCAGGATCCGGTTGACCGAATCCGTGATATCTGCCACCTGACGGTTGCTCCGCACCTGAACGCGCTCATCGAATTTGCCGTTGCCGATGACCGTGAGCTCGTTGTTGATCCTTCTGAGAGGACGCGTAAACGCCACGGCAAGTGCTATGGCAACACAGAAAATGATGATGCAAAGGCAGAGAGATATCATTGTGATGAAACGCTTGGTCGTATGAAAACGGTTTATCTCTTTCGTCACATCATACCGGAGATAAAAATACACGGGATCCCTGTTGGAACGCGAACTCAGCAGGCAGGCATAGGTCGCCGTTTTTGTATCCTCGTCATACGAAAAATGCGTCTTGTTCGCCGCGGCATCCAAAAGCTCCGGAGCCACAACGGTCTTGTCATTTTTCGTGCGGAACGAATCAAAGACTACCTTGAGCGAATTGTCAAGAACAAGAACACGCCCCTTGTAATTTTCCGCCAGAAGATACAACTCCTCCGAGACGGTTTCGTCGGTACCGTAAGGAAAACCGGTTCTCTCAACATCGTAGGAAAAGCTGCTCACGAAGTCGGAAATGCCGGTTTTGCTTCCGTCAAAAAGATGGCGTGTGTTGTAAGAGATCAGAATATAAGAAAGAACGGCACACGAAACCATTCCGCAGAATGCAATTCCGAGGAACAGTGTAAAAGACATGCTGATTTTACTCTTCAGTTTACTCATGATCCGAGAAATAATATCCTACGCCCCATTTAGTCTGCACATAGATCGGCTCACCTGCATCGGGCTCGATCTTCTCGCGGAGACGACGCACATGTACGTCTACGGTACGGGCATCCTTCAGATAATCGTAACCCCACACGATGTTCATCAGACTCTCACGGGAATACACCTTGTTCGGGTGCGTGAGCAAAAGCTCCAAGACGTCATATTCCTTCACGGTGAGACGGATCTCATGGTCATTGACAAAGACCTGACGGCTCTCCGGAATGAGACGCAGTCCCTTGTAACGGATCTCGCGCGTCATCGGCTTCATGGGCTCCTGCGGCGTGGATTCGCTTCTGCGGAAGATCGCCTTGATCCTGGCTTTGACCTCAAGAATGTTGAAGGGCTTGGTAATATAATCGTCTGCGCCGTACTCAAGGCCGAGGATCTTATCCATATCGTCGCCCTTGGCCGTCAGCATGATGATGGGTACCGAGGAAAATTCACGCACTCTCGTGCAGACCTCGTAGCCGTTGAGCTTCGGAAGCATCACGTCGAGAAGGATCAGGTCGAAATGCGACTCCGAAACCTTGGCAACAGCTTCCTCACCGTCGTACGCGCAGTCAACGGTAAAGCCCTCTGCCTCAAGGCTGAATTTAATACCCTTTACAATAAGTTTCTCATCATCAACGACGAGTATCCGCTTGCCCATTCTGCTACCCCCGATTCACCGGACACAGATCCGGTCTTTTAACTTTTCAAACATGGCATCCTTGATCCCGCTCACCTTCATGATGTCCGAGATCTCGGAAAATCCGCCGTGCTTCTCGCGCCAGGCGATGATCTCACCGGCACGGTTTTCGCCGATCCCCGGCAGTGTCATGAGCTGCTGAAGATCTGCCGTATTGATGTTGATCTTTCCGCTTTCGCCCGCGTTCTGTCCTGTATCCGCGACGGTTGCTCCGCCAACGTCGGGGAAGCTCCCGTCCGCAAG
>CADBLW010000370.1 GCA_902795625.1 uncultured Lachnospiraceae bacterium
TCGGCGTGAAGCATTTCGGCGTGCATTCGTTCCTTGTGAGCAACACGACAGCGGAGAACTACTATCCGACGCTCGCACGGACTCTTTTTGAGTTGGCTGTGGAGTTGAAGCGTGAGACAGGTGCGCATATCGCGTTTGTCAACCTTTCCGGCGGAATCGGAATCCCTTACCGCCCGGAGCAGGAGGCAGTGGATATCGCGGCTGTGGGACGCGGCGTGAAGGAAGTCTATGAGGAAGTATTGGTGCCGGCCGGTATGGGTGATGTTGCCATCTACACCGAGCTTGGTCGCTTTATGCTTGCGCCTTACGGGGGACTTGTGGTCAAGGCGATCCACGAGAAGCACATTTACAAGGAGTACATCGGCGTGGATGCCTGCGCCGTCAACCTGATGCGTCCGGCTATGTACGGGGCGTATCATCACATCACGGTTTTGGGGAAGGAGAATGAGCCGTGTGATCACACTTACGATGTGGTCGGTTCTTTGTGTGAGAATAACGACAAGTTTGCGATCGATCGCAAACTGCCGAAGATCGACATTGGAGACTATCTGTTTATCCATGATACCGGTGCCCACGGCTTTGCCATGGGATACAATTACAACGGTAAGCTGAAATCAGCAGAGCTGCTGCTTCGACCTGACGGGTCAGTGCAGATGATCCGACGAGCGGAAACGCCGAAGGATTATTTTGCGACATTCGATTTCAGTGATATTATGAACAGATATTTTTAATGCGGTTTCGGTGTTTATCGGAGCCGCTTGTTTTTTGCCCGCCGGATTCGGCGGAGAAATGAGGATACCATGGGTAAGAAGGATCGGAAGATTTCGGCGGAGACGAAAGCAGCCGGAAAGCTTCCGAAGGAAATTGAGATTGACCTTCGCGACAGGGGGATCGCGGAGTCGGATGTGCTTGTGAGCGTCCGCACGGACATGAACCTTGCGTGTGAATTCACGCCGGGCTGGATCGTGGCGACGAAAAATAAGCTCATCTCGGCGACGGCGGACCCGCTGGCGGGGGAAGTGCATTATTTTAAGGGAATGGAGACGCGCAAGACGCGCGCCGCAGACCGCGACCGTGTGTGGAGCTTCGCGGAGTTTGACATTTCCGACATTAAGAACGCGTATATCGAGCGCTCGGTGAGCGGCGGCTTCCTGATCATCGTTCATAAGGATCCGAACGATGAGGAGGCGGAGGGGGCTGCGGAGACCGTGGCAGCCGTATCGAACCAGTGCATGGGGAGCGCGACGAAGATCGAGCGCATCTGCGAGAAGCTTGCCGACGGCAAGGAGATCGACGAGGATTTGCTCAAGGATGACGAGGAAGAGGACTACTGCCCGAACTGCGGCACGATGTACCCGGATTCGGACCGCAAGGTCTGCCCGAAGTGCATGAACAAGAAGTCCATTTTCCGCAGGACGATCGCTTACCTGAAGCCGTATAAATGGCGCATTTTCGTCATGTTCCTGTGCTATCTGGCCACAGCGGCGCTCAACATCATATGGCCGTACTTAAACGGTGTCGTGCTGTACCGCAAGGTGCTCGGCAAGGACGAGAAGTTCCTGTCGTTTTTGTCCATCGAGGGCAACCGCTATGTGACGATCCTGCTGTTGCTGGTCGTCACGATGGTGATGACGAAGATCACGATACAGCTGGTCGGCATCATCCAGGGTGTCATGACCGCGAAGATCGTTCCGAGAGTCGTCAAATCCATGCGCAACGACGTGTTCGGAGCCATGGGCAAGCTCTCCATCAACTTCTTCACGAGCAAGCAGACCGGATCGCTGATGACCCGTGTCATGTCTGACTCGGACGAGGTTTCGGGCTTCTTCATCGACGGACTTCCGTACTTTTTGATCAATGTATTTTCCATCATCGCCATGGCGGTGGTAATGTTCCGGCTGAGCATTCCGCTCGCCATTGTGGCACTGATGTTCATGCCGATCACGTTCCTTGTGAGCTGGTTCATGCTGCCCCGGCTGTGGCATCGCTACGGCCGCAGACACCGCGCGACACGCTCGCTGAACTCGAAGATCCACGACAACCTAAGCGGCGCCCGCGTCGTCAAGGCGTTCGGTCAGGAGAGCAGTGAGGTCGGCCGGTTTGACAAGGCCAACGAGAAGGTGCGAAGCGCCGATCTCGCGGTCATGAACTACGACAACAAATTTTCCGCGCTGTACTCGGCCGCGGAAAATCTTGCATCCCTGATGGTGTACATCGTGGGTGCGTACCTGATCCTGATCCAGAAGCGGTTTGACTTCGCGGTGCTGATCACCTTCGCCGGCTACGTCGGCCAGATGACGGGCCCGATGGATTTCATGTCGTTCTTCTTCCGCTGGTTCACGAACTGCATGAACAGCGCGCAGCGTATGTTCGAGATCATCGACGCGGTGCCGGAGATCCAGGAGAAGGAGGACGCCGTCTCGTTGGATACCATCGAGGGAACCATCGAGATGAAGGATGTCACCTTCGGATACGAGAAGAACAAGCCTGTTCTGAAGAACATCAATTTAAAGGTCGAGGGCGGCCGCATGCTCGGTATCGTCGGGCGTTCCGGCGCGGGCAAGACCACGATCGTAAACCTGATCTCGCGGCTCTATGACCCGCAGGAGGGTACGGTCTCGCTGGACGGCGTGAACTTAAAGGATCTGTCGTTCAAGACGCTTCGCGGCAATGTTGCGATGGTGTCGCAGGAGACCTACATGTTCATGGGCACGGTAGCGGAAAATATCGCTTACGCGAAGAAGGACGCCACCCGTGCGGAGATCATCCGGGCGGCGGTGCTCGCTTCGGCGCACGATTTCATCTGCCGCATGCCGGACGGCTACGACACGATCATCGGTTCCTCGGGACGCGAGCTCTCGGGTGGTGAGCGGCAGCGAATTTCCATCGCGCGAGCCATCCTCGCCAACCCGAAGATCCTCATCCTCGATGAGGCGACGGCAGCGGTCGACACCGAGACGGAGCAGGCGATCCAGCAGTCGATCAACATGCTCATCAAGGGCCGCACGACAATCTCCATCGCGCACCGTCTTTCGACGCTGCGTGACGCGGATACGCTGATCGTCATCGACGAGGGCAAGATCGCCGAGGAGGGCACCCATGAGGAGCTGATCGCCAAGAAGGGCGTGTACTACAAGCTGAAGGAACTGCAGACCAAGGCGCTTGCGCTGAAGGGTATCGAATAAGTCTTCGGATGCATTTTCCGAAGGAGAGGTATAGGTCGTACTTCGGATACATTTTCCGAAGGATCGATATGGTTTGGCCGCCGGCAGCGGCGGCGACAGATAGGAGAACACTATGGGTTTTAAGAATTTTGAAGGCGCGGACGAGGAATTCGACCTGGCGCAGATGGAGGCGGAGACCGAGGAGATGCTGCGGCTTCGCTATCTGAATAAAGACAA
>CADBLW010000371.1 GCA_902795625.1 uncultured Lachnospiraceae bacterium
CGACATGGCGATCTACGACACCAATGAGGTGTTGGACTCCGCATATCTGCCGATTCCCGAAACAGACGATGATCCCGGGACGGAAACGGATGACGGTTACGAAGACTGACCTGTAACGAGTCCCATAAGCATAACTGGAGGAGCAAAATGAATACGCTTTATATCGTGATCCCCGCATATAACGAGGAAGCAAACATCGAGACTGTCATTAAGGAATGGTATCCTATCATCGAGGAGCGGAGCGAGGAGAGCCGTCTTGTTGTCATCGACGACGGCAGCAAGGATTCGACATACGCCATCATGCAGAAGCTTGCAGAGACGATGCCGAAGTTCATCCCGCTCACGAAGCCGAACGGGGGCCACGGTGCGACGGTTCTCTTTGGTTACCGCTATGCTTTGGAAGCGGGGGCGGATTACGTATTCCAGACGGATTCGGACGGACAGACGAGACCTGCGGAATTTGCTCAGTTCTGGGAGAAGCGCCAGGATTACCACATGGTGATCGGCCACCGCAAGGGACGCCAGGACGGATTTTCCCGCGTCATCGTCACGAAGACGCTGAAGCTTGTGTGCCTGTTGTGCTTCCATGTTCGGGTGAAGGACGCGAATACGCCGTTCAGGATCATGCAAGCGGAGTATCTCAAGAAAAATCTTGAGGTTATTCCGGATAATTACAACCTGCCGAACGTAGTGCTTTCTGTTCTTTATGCGAAGAAGAAGGAGCCGGTTCTTTATATACCGATCACATTCCGTCCGAGACAGGGCGGTGTCAACTCGATCAACATGAAGAAAATCTTCAAGATCGGTAAGCAAGCGTGGAAGGATTTTCGCGAGATCAACCGCTGCATCAAGCGCAGCATGAAGGCTGAGAAGGCTGAGAAAGAGAAGACTGAGAAGTAAAAAGGGGGAGTTGTAATGAAGACAGGGAGGAGAAAAACATATCTGTACGGCGCTGTCGTGGCTGTATTGATGTTTTTTATGTTTTTTTCACTTGGTATGCACTACCTGGGCACAACCGATTTTTCGTATGTGCTGCAGTGGTGGCTGACAATGGTGATGCTCGGTTTGGCGTTCCAGCCGTTGTCCATGGTAATGTTCAAAAACCTTCGTGACGGAGGGTGGTTGTTTTCCAAAACATTGGGTATCGCCGGAGCAGGTTGGCTGATGTGGTTCCTCGCGTCGATCAAGCTGTTCAAGTTTACCCGCACCAACTGTATCATCATGGTCTGTGTAGTGTTTGGCATCAACCTGCTGGTATACTACCTGATGGACCTGAAGAAGAGCCGGAAGGCAAACCTGCGCAAGTTCTACACGGATGAGCGTATCTGCGCGATCATAAGCGTGGAGGCGATCTTCTTCTGTGCGTTTGTATTCTGGTGCTACCTGAAGGGTATTTCGCCCGCCGCGTACGGCACGGAGCGCTTTATGGACTACGGCTTTATGATGTCCATGTTCAAGAGCGATTACATGCCGCCGGCAGACATGTGGCTGTCCGGTTACAGCATTAATTACTACTATGTCGGTCAGTATCTCATGACCTATGTGACGAAGCTGGCGGGAGTGCCGGTGACGCACGGCTACAACATTGCCATGATGTTTCTGGCAGCAGGGACATTTGCCATGGCATACTCCATCGGCAACAACCTGATGCATATATACATCTCGTACCGCAGAAAGCGCAATTACACGCAGGCGGAGCTTCAGCAGCTTGCGGAGATCGGCTGCGTGACAACGGAGAAGAATCCGCCGTTCTTCCGGCCGGCGCTTGCGGGTTCGCTGTCCGCGCTGGCGGTAGCGGTGGCCGGCAATATGCACTATCCGTTCTACAAATACATCTATCCGAAGCTGCAGCGTCTGTGGGGAGTTGAGGAATCGGATATCTATTCCAAATACTGGTTCCCGGACGCGACGCGATATATCGGGTATCGCCCGGATGTGGATGACAAGACGATCCACGAGTTTCCGGTATATTCCTTTGCCATCGGTGACCTGCACGCGCACGTGATCAACATGCTCTTTGTGCTGACGATCCTGGCGCTTCTGATCGCCTGGCTCACGCATCGCCGCAAGGCCATGGACATCGTGCGCGATTACGGGTGCAAGCCGCGCATGAGCACGTACGTCAAGGAAGTGTTCCGTCCGGAGCTTGTGCTGTGCGCCTTCCTGATCGGACTTTCCATGATGACAAACTACTGGGATTTTCCGATTTACTTTGTCGTCTGCGGTGCGGTCATTCTGTTCTCCAATCTGATCGTATACCGGTACCGGGCAGAGGCGTGGATCCTGACAGGTTTCCAGGCAGCCATGTTCATCGTGATCTTCACGCTGACATCCCTGCCGTTTACGCTGACCTTTGACAGCATTTCCACCGGCATCGGCTTCAACGGAGCAGGGCATCATACGTCTCAGTTCCAGCTGATGATCCTTTGGGGACTTCCGTTCCTGTGCCTGTGCACCTTTATCTGCCTGCGGTTTAAGGAATTCATCCAGTATATAAACGCGAAGAGGACCGCGGGCCGCGTGCCGCTTCCGAAGGAGCTTGAGTCGGAGGTGGACAACGAAACCACGGAGAG
>CADBLW010000372.1 GCA_902795625.1 uncultured Lachnospiraceae bacterium
CCGGTATCGCTACAAGGGCTCGCCCGTTACCCTGTTCCGTCACTTTGCGTTCTCGTGTTTCCTTGCTCTCATAATATGAAACTGCAACGATAGTGTCAAGTAATCTATTGTGGTATCGTTTATGAGAGATTAGTTAAAAACGCATTTCTCAAAAACGCTCGAAACGCCTTTTCCCCTTGCATCTTCCGTGGGAACATGCTATACTACAACATATTGTATAAACAATTTCAAAAAAGTCCATAAATATGGTTTCGTTGTTAGAGAGCAGAGTTCCACCTATCCGGTTCGAATCCGGAGCAACCGATGACCGTATTCGGCGTAAAATAAGGCATCAAACCGACGTAAGCTTGAGATGCCTGTGTTTTCCGTCGGATATCGTCGTGCCTTGATTTCTCTGCCCGCCTGACAACGCGTCCGGCGGGCGTTTCTTCGTTTATACTTGCTATGCCGGCGCCGCCGAACCCCAGAAAGGAGCAAAATGGATGCATTCCGCAGGCGCCATCCGCTGGTGCCGCTCACACTTCTGCTGTCCGTGCTCCTGATCGCGATGTTCGCACAGTCACCGGCGCTGACGTCGGCTGCGTTCATCGGCGCCGTGCTGTACCTCGTAACCGCCGGCCGTTCCGCGCTGACAATGCGCGGCATCCTCGGATACCTGATCCTGTGGCTGCTGGTCGCAGTCACGAACCCTCTGTTTTCCACCGGCGGAGCAACACCCATCGTGTTTGTCAACGGACGCCCCTATACGAAGGAAGCGCTCCTGTACGGCATTCACCTCGGCGGCATGCTGATCTCGGTGCTGCTCTGGTTCCGCTGCGAGACCTTTCTCGTGTCGGATGAAAACCGGTTTTTCCTCTTCGGGCGGATTGCCCCGAAGACGGCGTTGCTGATCTCCTCGGTGCTCCGCTTCGTGCCGCTTCTTCGCAGGCGGGCGGAAGCCATGCGCGCGGCGCAGACGGCGGTGGGCGTCTATGACGACCCCGACTGGATCCATCGCACGCGAAGCACCATGACGACGTGGTCCGCGCTCACAACGTGGTCGCTGGAACACGCCATCGATGCCGGCGCCGCCATGAAGGCCCGCGGGTACGGGCTGCCGGGGCGCACCACCTACCGCACCTGTCATTTTACGAAGACGGACGCCCTGTGCATCGCCGGGATCCTCGCCCTGGACGCCGTCGTCATCACGGCTCTCGCGGCCGGTGACTTTGACATTTCCTACTATCCCTCGATCGTGACATCGCCGCTTAACGGCCGCGCGGTCGCGGGAACCATCGCATACACGGCGCTTGCGCTGACACCTTTATTCGCATTCCTGAAGGAGGAGATCCGTTGGAGCTTCTATCGGTCGAAAATGTAACCTTCCGATATCCTAACGCGGACTCCGACGCCCTTCACGGCGTATCCCTGTCCGTATCGGAAGGGCAGTGGGCGGTGCTCTGCGGTCTCTCCGGCTGCGGAAAATCCACGCTTCTCCGCCTGATCAAGCGCGAGCTTTCCCCCTTCGGACAGATGAGCGGACGCATCCTCTTCGTAGGTAAGGACACTCGCAAAAGCTCCCGTCCGGAGGATCCCGACGTTCTCTCCGACCGCGAGGCGGCTGAAGGGATCGGCATCGTCATGCAGGACCCCGAGGCGCAGATCGTCACCGACGAAGTCTGGCACGAGCTCGCCTTCGGTCTGGAAAATCTCGGTCTGCCGTCGGAGACGATACGCCGCCGCGTAGCGGAGATGGCCTCCTTTTTCGGGATTGAAGACTGGTACCACCGAAAAACCTTTGAACTTTCCGGCGGACAGAAACAGCTTCTGAATCTCGCCTCAACCTTAGTCATGAACCCGCGCCTTCTGCTCCTCGACGAGCCGACGGCGCAGCTAGACCCCATCGCGGCCAATGAGTTCCGCAACGTGCTCACACGCATCAACCGCGACCTCGGCGTGACGATCCTCATGGCGGAGCACCGCCTGGAGGAGGTGATGCCCCTCGCGGACCGGATCATCGTGATGGGTCCTGAGCTGTTCAGCGGCACGCCTGCGGAGGCCGCACGTTACCTGTATGCTCATTCCCACCCCATGGCAGCGGCACTGCCCACCGCCACGAGGGTGTATTTCGCGCTCACCGGAGGGGACAACGGATCGGGGGAGACGATACCCGCCGGTGATACCGCGATCCCTTTTACCGTCCGCGACGGACGGAACCTGCTGACAAACTACAGAACCTCCGCAGCTCTTTTGGAAAATCAGGCTGCGGCCCGGACGACATCCGCTGCCGCAACCGGCAGTAACAACGGCACGCTGACGGCTGCCAGGTCATCGACCGACGAAACCGTCCTCGAGGCAC
>CADBLW010000373.1 GCA_902795625.1 uncultured Lachnospiraceae bacterium
CGCTACCCACTGCGCCACGATGGTCCTGTTTTTGAGTACGGGGCTTCTCGAGCAGGTGACCGAGGAACTGGTTGCGGGCGGATACTCGCCTGATACGCCTGCGGCAATCGTCTACAAAGCGACCTGGCCAGATGAAAGGACTTACATTTGTACCGTGGGGACACTAGCGAGGTGTGCGAAGGATAACGACGTGAGAAAAACGGCATTGATTATAGTGGGTGATGCCGTAAACCAGAGCGGCTATGCGCGTTCACAGTTGTATCATCCTGATTTTACGACGGAATTCCGTCAGGGAAGGCATTGAACGGATGAAGATTCGGATCGTTTCATATACTGCCCGCGGGCGGGATACGGCTGAACGTATCGCATCTATCTGTGAATCGGAAGGGCATGTTGTGACACGCTATGCGCTTCAAAAGTTCTGCAGAGACGGAGATACGCCGCTTCTTGTCAGTGCCTCTGAGTGGGCGGAAGCGGGTTTTTCTGATGCTGACGCTCTGATTTTCTGCTGCGCGAGCGGGATCGCCGTGCGTTCTATCGCGCCATGGGTAAAAGATAAGACTTCCGATCCGGCAGTACTCGTTATTGATGAACATGCAGATTTTGTCATTCCGCTTCTTTCCGGACATATCGGGGGCGCGAACGAACTCGCGGTCATGCTGTCCGGAAGGCTTGGCGCTAAGGCAGCTCTGACGACTGCGACCGACGTGAACGGTATGTTCGCGGTCGACGTTTTCGCGGAACGCAACCGGCTGACCATTACGGATATAAAACTATGCAAGGCGGTTTCCTCTGCTTTGCTCTCGGGAGAGCCGGTCGGTTTTGTAAGCGAGCTTCCTGTTGAAGGGGAGCTTCCTGCCGGTCTAACGGAGGGCGAGGCACAAATAGGCGTTTACATCGGAACGTCACATAACGATGTATATCCGAAAACCTTACGCCTGATACCAAAGAGATACGCTGCGGGCATGGGATGCAGACGGGGAAAATCCGCAGACGAACTGGATGCATTTTTTACTAGGCAGCTTTCTCTGCACGGTATTTCGGATGAAGAACTGCTCTGTGTCGCAAGTGTTGATCTGAAGCGTGACGAGGAAGGACTGAAAACGCTGTGCCAACGGCATCGCCTCCCTTTCATGACCTATTCAGCTGAGGATCTCAACAAGGCGGAAGGCGATTTTTCGGATTCCGGCTTTGTCCGTGACCGGATCGGTGTGGACTGCGTGTGTGAACGCGCTGCGGTTCTTGCGGCAGATGGAAAACTTTTGATAAAAAAAACGGCGGAAAACGGGATGACCTTTGCGCTGGCTAAAATGGAGGAGGCGATTCATTTTGTCTGAACTGTACGTGGTGGGGATTGGTCCCGGGAGTTATGAAAACATGACGCTCCGCGCTGTCAGCGCGCTTCAGAACTGCGATGTAATCGTCGGATATCATGTCTATGTGGATCTTGTTAAGGAGCATTTTCCGGACAAGGAATTCCGGACGACGCCCATGCGGCAGGAGGTGGAACGCGTCAGGCTTGCGCTGTCACTGGCTGCGGATGGAAAGACCGTTGCGATGATCTGCAGCGGCGATTCGGGCGTTTACGGCATGAGCGGTCTTTGCGAAGAGATGCGCGTGCATTATCCCGGTGTTAAAATCATCACGATTCCCGGTGTTTCTGCTGTGCTGAGCGGCGCTGCCGTTCTTGGAGCACCACTCATGCACGATTTTGCCGTAATCAGCCTGAGCGATCTCATGACTCCCTGGGAGAAGATCGAACGGAGACTTAAAGCGGCGGCGGAGGCGGACTTCTGTGTGTGTCTGTACAACCCTGCAAGCCACAAACGCAAAGACCACCTGCAGCGTGCGTGCGATGCGATGCTGCATTTCGCCTCTCCGTGCACTGTTTGCGGAATAGCAAGGAATATCGGCAGAGAAGGTGAGTCTTTCGAGATCCTTACGCTTTCAGAACTGCGGGATACCGTGGTCGACATGTTTTCCACGGTGTTTATCGGGAATTCACAGACTCGCGTGATCGACGGCAGGATGGTCACGCCGAGAGGATATACGTATGAGTGAAGTTTTGCTGTTTGCAGGCACGACCGAAGGCAGGACTATTGCCGAGGCGTGCAGCGGTAAAAACGTATCTCTGATCGTGAGCGTCGCGACGGAATACGGTGAGACCATGATTGAGCCGGCGGATAATATCCGCATTCTGCACGGGAAGAAAAATGCTGATGAGGTCGTCAGACTGATAAAGGAGCAGGGAGTTTCGATCCTGATCGATGCAACGCATCCATATGCGAAACTGGCTTCTGAAACGATTCTCACAGCTGCAGAACGGACGGGCTCGGAATACGTTCGCGTTGTACGGGAAGAGGATCACGATGAAACGGACGGTTGTATGTTCCTGGATAACACGGAAGCTGTCATCTCATTCCTCAATGCACATGACGGAAACGCACTTCTAACTGTGGGAAGCAAGGAACTTCAAAAATATGCGGCCGTGCGCGATTACCGAGACCGTTTGTATGCCCGCATTCTTCCGGTAAAAGAATCTGCCGACCTTGCTTTTTCCATCGGATTCTGCGGTTCGCATCTGATCTGCATGCAGGGACCGTTCAGCGAACAGATGAACACAGCAATCCTGAACGCTCTTTCCGTTAAGTATCTTGTTACCAAGGACACGGGAACCGCAGGCGGTTTTCCGGATAAAATCCGCGCCGCTAAAGCATGCAGCGTCACTCCGCTCGTAATCCGGCGTCCGTGCCCTGACACGGGCATTTCTGTGGGAGCCTGTCTTAGCATGCTGTCGGAGCGTTTTGGCTTTTCCATTTCCGGAACCAAATCTGTTTCGATCGTTGGGATCGGAACTGGGAATCCCGGTATTATGACCGGAGATGTCCGTCACGATTGCGAAAACGCGGAACTCATCATCGGGGCGAAGCGTGTCACAGACGCGCTCTCGGCGTTCCATAAGCCAGTGGTGAACGCGATCTCGCCGATAGACATTGAATCTGTTATCCGGAACGCTGAACAGGACAGGATCGTTGTTGCCATGTCGGGAGATACCGGCTTCTTCAGCGGTACGAAAGGGCTTCTCGAACGGATCGCAGATTTATCACCTGTCATCCGGCCGGGGATATCTTCCGTTCAGTATTTTGCTGCGAAACTGGGCGTTCCGTGGAATGGAGCGGCCCTTCTGTCCGCTCACGGCCGACCGCTCAACGTGATCGCTAAGATCAAACGACATGTGCTTACGTTTGTGCTGGTCGGTGGTCATGACGGTGTTACTGACCTGCTGAATATGCTTTCTGAAAACGGATTCGGCGGTCTATCTGTATCCGTTGGCTCCAATCTCTCCTATGAGGATGAATCTGTTCTGCATGGAACGGCGGAAACACTGAAAAACAGATCATTCCAGCCGCTCGCCGTAGTCTGTATCAAAAATCCGGATGCAGAGGCTGCGGTTGTAACACACGGCCGCGATGACGGAGATTTTATCCGTGCCGACGTTCCTATGACGAAATCCGAAGTCCGTGCCGTGACGCTTAGCAGGCTGAAACTCTCTTCAGGATCAATCTGCTGGGATGTTGGAGCAGGTACGGGATCCGTTTCGATCGAAATGGCGGAATGCTGCGAAGACGGATGGGTGTATGCAATCGAACGGAACGGGGACGCATGCTCGTTGATAGAGCTAAACAAGCGCCATCTTGGTGTTGCGAATGTAACGGTGGTTCAGGGGGAGGCTCCCGACGCGCTGTCTGACCTACCGGCGCCGACACATGTGTTTATCGGCGGAAGCGGAGGAAACCTCAGGGAGATCCTCGCTTTCGTGCTGAAGAAAAATCCTGCGGCACGGATCGTTCTGAACACCGTTACTGCCGAGACGTTTGCGGAAGCAGTCGGGACGTGCAAAAGCCTTCCGGTCAAGGACCCCGAGATAACGGAACTGTTCGTATCGCGCGCAGCGAAGGTCGGACCTTATCACATGATGCGCGCGCAGAATCCGGTCTATCTGATTTCTACGGAAGGAAGCGGAGACGATGCATAGCCCGAGACTTCTTTTTGCTGCGCCGAACAGCGGGAGCGGTAAGACGACGATCACATGTGGCGTGCTCGCTGCTCTTAATAAACGCGGCGTCAGGTTGTTTTCGTGTAAATGCGGACCGGACTATATCGATCCTTTGTTCCAGGAATCTGTCATCGGGGTAAAAAGCGGTACGCTTGATCTGTTCTTTTGCGACGAGGAGACTCTGAGACGTCTTTACCGCCGTAACGCGGAAGGTGCGGAGCTTGCTCTGATTGAAGGTGTTATGGGATATTATGACGGCCTCGGTGCGGGAACGGACGAAGCAAGCACCTACCGTGTTGCAAGAGCGCTCCGTGCGCCGGTGGTGCTCATTATCAACGCGCGCGGACAATCGCTTTCCGCTCTCGCTGAGCTGCAGGGTTTTCTGAATTTCCGTGAAGACAGCAATATCCGCGGCGTGATTTTCAATCAGATGAGCGGTCATGTTTTTGAAGCAATCAGGGAGCAGGTGCTGTCGCTTGGAATCATACCGATCGGATATGTTCCGAAATCCGATGAACTGACGATTGGTAGCCGTCATCTGGGCCTTGTCACGCCGAATGATGTTCGCGATCTGCGGGAAAAACTTGACCGCCTTGCTGGACTTCTCTGTGAAACGCTGGATTTTGACGCGCTTATCCGTCTTTCGGAAACAGCGGAAGATATTGATTGCCCCACTGATCCTCCTGCTCCGCGGATGACTTCCACGCGGATCGCGGTAGCACGTGACGAAGCATTCTGTTTTCTTTACAGGGACAATCTTGCGCTTCTGCAACGGTACGGTGCAAATCTTCTGTATTTTTCGCCGATTCATGACGACTCTCTTCCGGAAGGATCGAATGGCCTTCTTCTGCCGGGAGGTTATCCGGAACTGTACGCTGGAGCGCTGTCGGAGAACATCAGAATGCGCAGCGCCGTTGCGGATTCTGTTAAAGCAGGATTGCCATGTCTTGCTGAGTGCGGCGGTTTTATGTATCTTCACCGTACGCTGGAAGACATGGAGGGTATCGATCATCCTATGTGCGGTGTCATCGATGCCAGAGCTTACCGGACTAAAAAACTTTCCCGCTTCGGGTATGTCACGCTGACGGCAAAGCACGATACAGCATATCTGTGTGCAGGGGAAACGATCCGAGGCCACGAGTTTCATTATTATGACAGCGAAAGCTGCGGTTCAGACATGCATGCCGAGAAGCCAAACGGAAGCAGAAGATGGGACTGCTTACATGCGGAAGGAACGCTTTTTGCAGGATTTGCCCATCTGTATTATGAATCGAACCCCGTGTTTGTCGAACGGTTTCTGCGCAGATGCGCGAAGGAGGATTGAATGGCAAAATCGATCATGATCCAGGGCACGATGTCCAACGCCGGCAAGAGTCTGCTTGCCGCTGGATTGTGCCGCGTATTTCATCAGGACGGTTATCGAGTTGCACCGTTCAAGGCACAGAACATGGCACTTAATTCCTTCATCACGAGGGAAGGTCTAGAAATGGGACGGGCGCAGGTCGTTCAAGCGGAGGCTGCCGGAATTGAACCCTCTGTATTGATGAATCCGATTCTTCTGAAGCCAACCGGTGACATGGGATCCCAGGTCATCGTCAACGGCGAAGTGCTCGGACAGATGCGGGCGCGCGAATACTTCGACATGAAAAAAAGTCTTCTGCCGGCCGTGATGAAAGCGTATAACGCTCTGTCCGAACAGAATGACATCATTGTGATCGAAGGTGCAGGAAGTCCCGCAGAAATCAACCTCAAGAACGAGGATGTGTTTGTCAATATGGGCATGGCGAAAGCTGCAAAATCACCGGTCCTTCTGGTAGGAGACATCGACCGCGGTGGCGTTTTTGCACAGTTATACGGGACAGTCGCGCTTTTGGACGAGGACGAACGGTCAATGGTAAAGGGCGTGATCATCAACAAATTCCGCGGGGATGAAACGATCCTTTCGCCAGGAATCAGGCAGCTTGAGGAACTGATTCATATTCCGGTCGTCGGTGTTGTGCCTTATGCGCATCTTGACATCGATGACGAAGACAGTCTCTCGGAGCGGCTGGGCGACAAGGCAGCTTCACTAGTGGATATCGCTGTGATCCGTCTTCCGAGGATTTCCAATTTCACCGATTTCCGGTCTCTTGAGGCAATCGAAGGGGTTTCGGTGCGATATATCGAGCATGTCCATCAGTTCGGTATGCCTGATCTTGTGATTCTTCCAGGAACAAAAAATACTATGGCGGACCTGCTATGGATGCGTCAGAACGGGCTTGAAGCGTGTATACTGAAGTATGCGGAAGGCGGGGGGACCGTGTTCGGCATCTGCGGCGGGTATCAGATGTTGGGAGAGGAGCTTTCAGATCCATTTGGGGTGGAACACGGCGGCAGTCTTCGCGGTATGGGGCTTCTTCCGGTCAGAACTGTTTTTTCGGAACAGAAGACACGCACACGTGTATCCGGCGTATTCGAACCGTTAACGGGGGCGCTCGCAGCACTCTGCGGCAAACCGTTCGAGGGATATGAGATCCATATGGGCGATACAGAGGCACCCACATATATCGTGCGAATTACTGATTCCATAGCAGGCACAACGAGATGTGACGGCGCAGCGAATGAAAATGTGTACGGTTGTTATGTGCACGGGATATTCGACAGCGACGCAGTTGCAGGAACGCTTGTGCGGTCTCTCGCTGAAAAGAAGGGCATCGATCCGGATTCGATCGGGACTGTTGCAGGAAAAGCCTATCAGGAACACCAGTATGATCTGCTCGCAAGAACGCTACGCGAGCATATGGATATCGAAGCTGTCTATCGGATACTGCGGGAGGGAATGGAATGAACATACAGATTGTTGCGCCGGGAGACATTGAACGCGAGAGCTTCCGCATCATTACGGAGGAACTCGGGAACCGCGTGATAGACGACGAACAGGCACCGATCATCAAGCGTGTGATCCATACCACCGCCGATTTTGATTACGCGGACAACCTGTATTTTTCGCCCGATGCTGTGCGGCTTGCAATGGAAGCGATTACTGATGGAGCACATATCGTTACGGACACGCAGATGGCGCTTGCGGGTATCAACAAGCGTTCCGCATCGCGTTTTGGATGCGATGTGGCGTGCTTTATGTCTGATCCTGACGTTGCCGCGGACGCGAAGCGCCTCGGCGTAACGCGCGCCCGCGTCAGCATGGACCGCGCTGCCGAAATGGGAGACAACGTGATTTTCGCAATCGGAAACGCGCCTACAGCACTTTTAAGACTTCGAGAACGGATTGACGAAGGGTACCGCCCGAAACTGATTATTGCTGTTCCGGTCGGGTTCGTCAATGTCGTCGCGTCCAAGGAGCAAATCATCGAGACTCCGGTCCCTTGCATCGTGGCCAGGGGGAGGAAGGGCGGAAGCAATGTGGCTGCCTGCATCGTGAACGCGCTGCTGTATATGCTGGATGAAACGAGAGGAGCGGGAGATTCCAAGTGAACGACTCAACTTTTTTTTCCAATACTTCCTGTCCGTATTTTCCGTGTCATGAAACGGATGATCCCGCTTCGTTCAATTGCCTGTTCTGCTACTGCCCGCTGTATACACTCGGAGAGCGATGCGGTGGCAACTTTACCTATACAAAAAAAGGCGTAAAAAACTGCAAAAACTGTTCTATACCGCACGGGAAGGATGCCGTTTCATATATCCGTTCTCATTTTCCGGAGATCGCTGAGCGGGCGGGCATCCAGCCTGCATCGCTTTCGTTCTCTGCGGGCACAGAAATGACTATCGAAGATGTCCGGTCATGCAACAGCAGGATTGCTCCTCCGGATGAGAATGCATCTGCCCGATGCAAGGCTCGATGGGACAGCATTGCGAAACCCCTTAACGGACTGGGCCTTCTTGAGAGGTCCGTATGCCGCATCGCTGCCCTTACAGGCAGTGAGAATGTATCGATCGAAAAACGCGCGGTCGCTGTACTGTGCGCAGATAACGGTATCGTGGCGGAAGGTGTAACGCAAACGGATGCTTCTGTCACCGCCACGATGGCAAAAAGAATCTCCGAACACCGTTCCTCAGTCTGCCTGATGGCAAAGACAGCGCGTGCAGATGTGTTTCCTTTTGATTTCGGGATGAATGCCCCTGTCGCGGGAGTGCTTGACCTGTCGGCAGGAAGAGGTACAGCGAACATGGCTGAAGGCCCGGCCATGACGGATGAGCAGGCTGTTAGAGCAATCTCAAATGGTATTTTACTTGCTAAGGAATTCAAACTGCGCGGTTATAGGATTCTTGTTACCGGTGAGATGGGTATAGGAAACACGTCGTCGTCGAGTGCAATTGCTTCGGTGCTGCTGGGTCTTCCTGTTGATGAAGTAACAGGGCGTGGCGCGGGATTGTCAGATGAACGTCTCTGCAAGAAACGAGACGCTATCCGCAGGGCAATTGAGATTAACAGACCGGATCCGAACGATGCGATCGACGTACTGAAAAAGGTGGGCGGTTTTGATATCGCGGGTCTTGCCGGACTTTATATCGGTGCGGCGATAGAACGGATCCCGATTCTTATCGACGGTCTTCCCAGCTCTGTGGCTGCTCTTGCCGCATCGCGCATAGCGCCTAACTGCACGACCGCCATGCTCGCGAGTCATTGCTCCGCGGAACCGGTGGCAAAAGCAATTCTGGACGAGCTCGGGCTCTCGCCGGTGCTTTATGCGGAAATGAAGCTTGGCGAGGGGACTGGAGCCATCTGCTTGCTTCCTCTTTTGGACGCTGCTTTAGCGGTATATAACGGTTCTGTCCGTTTTGATCAGACCGGCATCGAACAGTACGTTGTACAGCAGGGAGATAAACGATGATGATCCTGATCACCGGAGGTTCCGGATGCGGAAAAAGCTTCTTCGCGGAACAGCTGTGTATGAAACAGCCAGGCCAGAAGTACTACCTGGCCGCGATGCAGCCTTACGGCGAAGAGGGGGAAGCGCGGATCAGAAGGCACCGAGCCATGCGCGAGGGGAAGGGATTCGAAACAGTTGAGCGGTATACGGATTACGCTTCGCTGAAACTTCCTGCGAGGTGTACCGCGCTTCTGGAGTGCATCGCAAATCTGACTGCGAACGAGATGTTCGGACCTGACGGTTCGGTCACGGATCCCGTTGAGCGCGTCCTGAACGGCGTATCTGCGGTTTCAAAACAATGCGAGATGCTGATTGTGATTACAAACGATGTCGGAGGCGACGGTGTCAGGTATGAAGCGTCCACAGACGCATACATACATGCGATCGGACAGATCAACGCCGTTCTTGCCGAAAGGGCGGATACCGTGATCGAAATGGTTGCGGGCATTCCGCTCATTCTGAAGGGACAATTGAAAGGATTCTGATCTTGTATGATTCTGGTTTTAGGCGGCGTTGGTGCCGGGAAAAAGGCATATGTAAACTCGCTCGGATACGAGGACGCGGATTTCACGTCCGATCCGAATGACCGAAAACCGGTCTTTGCAGGTCTGGATGCCTATATCCGGGAGAATCCGACCGACCCGGAAGAGCTGCTCCGCGCGCTTGTAAAAAAGGATGTCGTGATCTGTGCCGAAGTCGGAAGCGGGGTGATCCCGCTGGAAAGGGCGGACCGCGTTTACCGGGAAACGGTTGGTAGGTTGTGCGTAAGACTCGCGAAAGAGGCAACTGCTGTTGTCCGTCTTGTCGCGGGAATTCCGGTTGTGATCAAGGGAAACGTCTGAATCGGAACGAATCAGATATTACAGGACATAAGACAAGAGGAGCGGCTTTTTTGCCGCTCCTCTTTGAAGTTTGCGATACATTCATTTGCCAAATTCGACCGTTACGGAAACGATGCTGTCGTAGTTGTAGAAATTGCGGATCTGGATCGTATATCCTGCCGTATCGTTCTCTTTTGCGGGACTGTCCAGAACGGTCTCGCAGCTTCCGGTCGTCAGGACCTTTTCGTTTTCGTCCAGGAACTTGACGTACATCGTGAGTCCCGAGATCGGCCAGGCGCCTCTGTTGCGGACCCTTCCGCTGATCTCGGCGGATTCCCCGGAAACGATCAGACGGCATGTTTCGGCGCGCCA
>CADBLW010000374.1 GCA_902795625.1 uncultured Lachnospiraceae bacterium
GACTCATCCGGCACCTTCTCAACGCGGTCGCCCGGAATGCCCCAGATCTTGTCCTCCCAGTTCTCATGGTCGTCATAGTTCAGGTCGAACTTCGTCACCAGCTTGTTGACGTCCGCAAGGTACTGAATTCTCTCAAGGCCCGTTGCCGCCTGGAATGCGCACTCCGGAAGGTGAGATTTTTCGCCGCCCGAGTAGAATACGGGAACCGGCACGTCGCTGTTCATGCGCTTGTCGCCTACGGAAAGGCCGAACGGGTTGTTCTTCACCGGGAACAACGCGCTTGCGGGTGCAAGTCCGGCGAACAGCTCCGGATACTCCTGGAACATATCCCATGTCTTGCCGCTTCCCATAGAGAAGCCGGTGGCGTAGATGCGATGCTCGTCGATGTTGTATTTCTTCTTCAGATCCTCGATCACCTGAACGACCTCGGTCGCCGTCACATCCTGGTGATTCTCAAGCGACACGAACAGGAAGTTGTGCTTGTGCGCAACCGCCCACCAGCCTGCCACGAAGGTCAGGTACATGGAGGTGTCTCCGCCGCCGTGGAAGCCCATCATCAGCGGCGCGGGACCGTTGTCGAAAATACCGTTGTTGTAATACGCAAAATAACCGACCTTATGCTCGGGCTGATCCTTGTAGCGTCCGCGGTTGTCCGGCGACGTCTTCACAAGCGTATAGCCCACATCCTCAGTCATGCCGAGCTCCTCGAAATCGGGCTCGATCTCGATCTTGCCGCACCACATCTTGAACTTCTTCACAAAGGTCTTGAAATCCGCGCGGTAGTCCGCTTCCGCCTTCACGAGAAGGTTCTCGCACTCGCCGAACGCCGCGTTGACCTCCGCGGAGTTGCCCACGCTCAGGATTGCGATATCCTTGCGCTCCACCTGCGGGATCACCGAAAGACCCTGCATCGAGCACATCGCCGGCGTGATCTCGCCCGGTCCCCACAGGTACTCGCCCTGCAGCGTCTTGAGAAGATGCGTCGCAACATAGTCGGCGGATGCGCCGAAGCTGTATATATCCGCGCGGAAAATAGCGCCGCGCACAAAGTATCCCTGGAACTCTCTCGTGAAGAAGTTCGTGATCTCCACGATGCCGTCCTTGTAGAACGGGTTCATCTTCACCTCCGCGATCAAAGCCGCGTAGAGCTCCTCCGTCGCGTTGGCCCAGCCGCCCTCACAGGTCGGATAGACGAACAGAACGCACGAATCCACCGCTGACGCGATATCTGCAAGTCCGCTTTCCTTCGCAAATGCGATCGCCGCCGCCATATCCTGCGGCTTCTCCTCAAACACCGTGAGCATCGGTGCGCGGAACGTGTAATTATTGACCTCCCCGTCAATCGTCGTCGCCGGAATGAACACCTTCAGATCGAACAGTTCAAACGTATGCCCCCAGCTCTTGCTTCCGTCCGGATAGAATGTTACTTCCGGTCTTTCCATCATTGCCATCTCTTGTAAACCTCCTGAATTTCGTACATTTACGTGCACTGTCCCGCGGGCATGCTCCCGCTGCCGGGCTCCCTCAAAAACGAATACACATTGCAGGAAGTGTACCATACAAAGGCAGCTCCGACAATGTGTATTGTTATCTGAATTCATAACTGAGGAAACATTTTCCTGCGGCTGCGGCATCATTTTCCGCGGAAAATGAACCTGCCGGCAGTTGGGAATTCTTCCCTGAAAGCCCGAACGCTCCAGGCGCTACTGCTGCTCCTCCACGAACACGATCCTGCCCTGTCCGGTGAGTTCGGTGTACTCCTCACCGATGACGCCGCTGAGGGAATCGCGGATGTAGTCGATCAGCACCTGGTTGTCCAGTTTCACGCAGTCCTGCAAAAGCGGCGCACCATCGAACATGGTGTAGCCGTCACCGTTCTCTAGAAGCAGGTAGTTGTGGCCTGCGACCGTGTACTTTCTGTCCGGATCGATCGGCTCTCCTCCGACGAGAACATTCTTCACGCGGCGTTCGCCGGTGATCCCGGTGAACATGCCGTAGTCATCCGAGGTGCACGTCGGATCGATGTAAGTATGGACCTCATACGTAAGCCCCGAAACCTGCAGGAAACCGCCGTTCTCGCCGGGCGCGGAGTGAGCGCCCCACTCGAGAGCGTCGAGGATCTGCTGCCCGGTCAGCTCGATCACACAGAGGTAGTTGCCGTACGGATGGACGTTCATGATCTCGCGGAGCGTGATGTCGCCCGCCTTGATCGTCTCACGGATGCCGCCGCCGTTGCAGATGCCGATGTCCGCGCCGGACTGGACACGGTACGCGTCCGCGACCAGATCGCCGAGGTTGGTTTCGGCACGACGTATCATGCGGATCGGCTTGTCGTTCTCGTCAACTGCGACGGGATCATGGATCGTGAGGTCGACCGCCGAGGTCGCAACGACCTCCTCAAACTTGTCACCGAGCACCTTGAAAGCCTCTGCTACCGCTGCCGTCATCTCATTGTCAAGGTTAAATGCCTCCGGTGCGGAGATCTCGCCCTCCCACGAGTACAGTCCCATCGTGATCGTGCCGTCCGACGCGATCCTGCACCAGCCGACATTTTCCAACTTTGTGCCGCAGGCGCCGCGAAGGACCTTGCTGCCGCTTCTGTTGTTCATGGTGACGCAGTCCGTGTCGTGGCTGTGCCCGTCCAGAAGCACATCAAACCCGTCCGTGTTGGCGATCACATCAGCGTACGTGTAAGGCTTATTTTCCGCCTCATTGCCGAGATGACCGACCACGACGACATACTCCGCGCCCTCCGCGCGGGCAGCGTCCGTCGCCTTCTGAACCGCATCATAAACGCCCTTGCCCGTGTCATCCTGCAAGAAGCCGTAGACGTATTCCTTATTCCCATCCTGAAAATACATCGGTGTCGAGGTCGTGAGCGTCTCCGGTGTCGTCACGCCGACAAAACCGATCTTTCTTCCGCCGATCTCGCAGATCACGTAGGGCTGTAAGACAAGCTCGCCCTTGTAGTTGAAGTTGCAGCTGATGTAGTTGAACTCCGCCTTCTTCGACAGCGCCAGAAACTGCTCCATCCCGTAGTCAAACTCATGATTGCCGGGGACGGCGACGCTGTAGCCCATCTTGTTCATCAGGTTGATCAGCTCCTCGCCGCGCGTCATGGTGCCGAGAGGCTCTCCCTGAATGTTGTCTCCGTCATCGACGAGAATGACCTCATCGCCCTGCTCCTGCAGATGTCTGCGGATCTCCCACAGTCCCGCGTAGCCGATGCCCTTGTCGACACCGCAGTGCACGTCGCCCGTAAACAGGATCACAATGTCACCGCTCTTCTCGACCGTCTTCGTGATCTCCGGCGTCGGCGTTGCCTCTGCCGCACCCGTGGGCGTCACCCCCGGGGAAACCTCGGACGTCGGTGTCGGTTCCGCCTCCCCTGTTGGTGTAGCTTCCGGCGCTGCTTCTGCAGTAACCTCGGGCGTTGCCGTGGCCTCCGCCGCAGGTGTCTCCGTTGCCGCGGGTTTCTTCGTATTCTTACCGCAGGCCGCCGACACGAGCATCATCATCGCAATGAGAGCGATCCACACCGCCCGTGCGCCTGCCTTCTTCCTTCCGGAAACAGCCCGTCTCCGGTTCCTCAAATTCCTCATGTTCTGCACTTTCCTTTTCTGTACTCGATATCGCGCGGGTGACAGTATGTGCGCGCACCCGCGCGGCCAAGTGGATTTTATCATTTTCCGCGGAAAATGGCAAACAAATCCTTGCGGGAACGCTTGCGGGGACAAGACTTTTCAAAACTTCCACAAAAATTCCACACAGTTTCCATACTCGCTCCTACTTGACGTAGTATACTCAGCTCAGATAAGAAAAACAGCGACCGAAATACACAAAGATGTGTGGATGGAAACAACAGGGAAATTACGGCGGATCCCGGATCCGCAGAAAGAGGTACTCCTATGAAAAAGCTTATTATCATCAAACGAAATATCATGACACTCCTACTTGCCGTCCTTCTTGCAATGGTGTTAGCCGCCTGCGGGCAGACCGACGCGACTGACACCAGCCCGGCGGACGGAAGAAAGTCAAAGGAGAACACGACCGTCAGCTCCGGCGGACAGTCCGAGCTTGACACGAACAACGGCAACTCCGAAGACAACACTTCGGATACGGATAAGAAAGTCACGGCAGTCACCACATCGAGCATCACCAAGGAGGAGCTCGATGTCGACAATCTCTTCAGCAATCGTGACCTTGAGCAGTCACCGGACCTTACGAACGCCGAAACCCTTACGGTGAGCAACGGTCAGACGATCGACATCGCTGCTGAGGGCATCTACCGGATCACCGGAACAGCTTCCGACTGCACCATCCGCGTTGACGCGGGCCTGCAGGACAAGGTACAGCTCGTGCTGGACGGCGTTACGATCACGAACGGGGATTTTCCGGCGATCTACATCGTATCCGCCGACAAATGCTTCATCACCACAGTCGCAGACAGCACCCTCTCCGTGACCGGAACCTTCCGGGCGGACGGTGACACCAACACCGACGCGGTGATCTTCTCCAGGGAAGACCTGACGCTGAACGGAACCGCTTCCCTGAAGCTCACATCGGCGAAGGGCAACGGCATCTCCTGCAAGGACGACCTCAAGGTGACCGGCGGAACGTACGTACTCTCAACGGAGCTTGACGCGCTGGAGGCCAACGACTCCATCGCGATCTGCGGCGGCGACTTCACGATCACGACGCAGAAGGACGGTCTGCACAGCGAGAACGATGAGGACAATACCGTCGGATATATCTACGTAAGCGGCGGCACCTTCAACATTCAGGCTAAGAGCGACGGCATTCAGGCCACCACCTTCGCACGCTTCGACGGCGGCACCTTCAAGATCAACGGTTCCGAGGGAATTGAGGCCACCCGCATTGAAGTCAACGACGGCACCTTTGATATCTACGGCTCCGACGACGGCTTCAACGCCTCCAAGAAGAGCAGATCATACGGCACTCCCACCATTGTAATCAACGGAGGCTACGTCAAGATCGAAGTCGGTCAGGGCGACACCGACGCACTCGACGCGAACGGTGACATCTACGTCAACGGCGGCACGGTCGACGTGACCTACCGCGGCATGGGCTCCTTCGACTGCGACGGCAAAGCCGAGTTCAACGGCGGCACCATCTACATCAACGGTGAACAGGTCGACTCCATCCCGCAGTCCATGACCGGACAGGGCGGCATGGGTGGTCGCGGCGGCCAGGGCGGCAAAAGCGGCAACGGCGGCTGGGGAGGTAACGGTCAAAACCCACCTGACGGCGGCCGCGGAGGCAAGGGCGGCAAAGGCAAGGGCAACGACAGCGACAACAACAGCGACAATAACACCGACAGCGGCAACTACCCGAACTTCCCGGGCAACGGCCAGATGCCTGACTTCGGTAACGGCCAGTTCCCGCAGCAGCCCGACGGAAGCAACGGATATTTTCCGAACTTCCCGAACAACAATGATGATAACGGCAGCGATGCCGATGACAACAGCGACGGCAGAAAGAACAATCCTGTCTGACGCCGCCGGAATATGAATAAACCGGTCGATCAGGTTTGGCCGGTATAAAC
>CADBLW010000375.1 GCA_902795625.1 uncultured Lachnospiraceae bacterium
CGATCTCGTCTGGGGCGCGGACTATGAGGGCTACGAGCGCACCGTGGACAATCATATCAAGAAACTGCGGGCCGCGCTGGGGGATGCAGGGGAGCACATCGCCACTGCGGTAAAAGCCGGGTACTACTGGCAGGAGTAGACACCACGGCATTGAAGGCGTACTGCCGGAAGAGCAGGCGATCTGCGGGGGGAGGAGCTGCGATGAACAAGTATTACCGAAGACTCATGTGGGGGCTGAGCATCCTGATGACCGTGATCGCGTTGGGAGCCATGGCTCTGATGACAAAAGCCAGAGCGGAGGACATCAGGGATAAGTTCCAACGTAACGTAAACGATTTCGCGTATAAAGAAAAAAGCATTTTTTTCCTGCATCAGCCGTCACACCCGGCCCCTTCGGAAGAAGATGACGAGGATAGCCCCGAGCTTTGGAACACGTTTCTGATCGAGAAGGCGTACGCGGCCATGGCTGAAGGGTACGGAACCGCTTATGCCAAGCATTATTACCTGAGCAGCGAAACAGGATATTACTGCGATTTCTTTTTTGAAGGAGCGAAGGCCCCTCTTTCAAAGAGTTTCCTGGTTTTGTATGACAAGAACTGGGACTGGGAGCCGCTTTATGCACCGATCCCGGAGGAGTTCTGGAGCATTCCGGAGGTGAAGGCGGACGTGTGGAACTATTCCCTTATGCTCGGCGATGCCGTGAGGATCACAGGCTATCGGTATCAGGGACTGGTGTATATCGAGAAGCTGGAGGCATACACGGACTGGTGGCCCTTCGATGCGGTAGAGAATGAACGGAGAGAGAAGTATTTTACCTTTGATCTGTCTCCCTATCTGCATGATGTCCCGGCGGAGGCGGAACCATATGAGTTCCGTACATCATGGTTCGGATATCAGGGGGAAGACGCGTTCTATAATCCTTCGCAGCAGGATCTCGTGGATCTGGAGTATCACGTAGACAGAGAGAATCTGGCTTACAAAGCCGAACGGAAGCTCCGGCAGGAGGCGGCAGAGCTTGTCGCGTCGACGTTGACTCCGGATTATCCGGATTATTACGAAACATGCAAGCTCGGGCTCGGAACTTCCTACATCATTGAAATGGCCGACCGCATACCCTTTGACGAACATCCGACCTACTATGCCTTCGCCTATGTGACGCATCCACTGCGGGAGGCGATGAGAGAACTGGTTTCGTCGTATTTGACGATCTTCTTTGTCCTGATCGTCGCGATCGTCGTGCTCGCCTGCCTGGTGTATTCGCTGCGGGAGAACCAGGAGCGCTTTGAGAGAAGCCGCCTGGCGATGACGCGGGCGGTGGCGCATGAGCTGAAGACGCCGCTGGCCGTGACGAAAAATTATGTCGAAAACTGGGAGGACATTCCCGAGGAGAACCGCCCGGAGTACCGCGATAACATGGTGGCACAGATCGATTACGTGAACGGTCTGGTGGGAGATCTCCTGGAGCTTTCCCGGATGGAGGCGAAGGCAAGGGAACCGGCCCCGGAGCCGGTCAATCTCGCCGAGTTAAATGAGGTTGTCCTGCGGCAGCTCTCGTCCCTCACCGGCAACTTTGAGATTACCGTGAACACGCCGGAGGACCCGGAGTCGGTCACGGTGCAGGCGGATCTCGGAATGATGCGGACGGTATTGATGAATCTCGTGACCAATGCTATCCGCTACGGCGATAAGAAGATCGTGATCGACATCTCGAAGAAACGCGACACGGTGAGGTATCAGATCACGAACGACGGCGAGCCGATCCCGGAGGAACAGGTTGAGCTCATCTGGGATGCATTTTACACGACGAAAGGTTCGCGCAGCGGCAGAAACCGCACGGGCAGCGGAGACGCCGGCGGCAAGGGACTCGCCAAGGACGGAACGGGTCTCGGACTCGCCATCACGCGGCAGATCCTCGAACTTCACGGGGCGAAGTACGGTTGTACGAGCGGTGAAGAAGGGACGACGGTGTATTTTGAACTGTGACGCGCAAATGCTATAGCTTGTGAAGATGCGGACTGACAGCAAACAATGACAGTAACCGGCTCTCGCCGGAGCTTTAATGACCTTCATCCTTTGCGGTGAGGTCGGGGAGCAAAACGGCGAGGGTCGGCTGTTTTTTTGCCCTTGCGAGCATGATTTGTCAGAAAATGACGCATTTTCTGCGGAAAATGCGTGAAAATCGCATTATATGCAATTCAATTTGTGCACGGCGGTTGATTTTTCTACAGACGTGGTATAAAATTATTATACATCTACTGTGGACGGGTGTCCCCCTTTCACGGTTTATCAGTGCTTCTGCGGCTTTTTTGACAAGCGGAGCCCGGAAGTTCGCGCAACAATAAAGAATGAAATGAATAGGAAAACGGAGAGAAGACTATGCGAAACAAGAGAATTATAGCATTGATCATGACACTTGTGATGCTGTTCGCAATGGCAGCTACGGCGATGGCAGACGCGGCTCTCACCGATGGAGAAGTCGGCGGGTTCACGGCGGAAGATTCGCCCGTATCTCAGGACAAGAGCGTCAAAATTGCCAAGGAACTGACGGTGTATAATGCGGATGAAGCGAAGATCTACGCGCCGACAGTTTCGTACACCTATACGATCACTGCCGGTCCGGAAGGTACTTCCATCACCGATGAAACTACGGATCACGCCAGCGGAGAAGCCGTCACGGTAACGACCGTGGCCGGTATTACCACGGGACTTAAGGTTAACGGTACGGCCGGAACCACGGGAACGATCGCGTGGGTGCCGACGGAAGAAGTGGATGCGCTTTCCACAGGAGCTCCCAACATCAAGTATCTGACCCTTGATTTTTCGGACGTTGTGTTCGGTGCGACCGGCGTTTACCGCTATACCATTTCGGAGGCGATCACCGGATCGTATGCCGCTTCCGGAGTGACGGAGACGGATCTGGACACCAATCCTCATGTCCGCTATCTCGATGTGTATGTAAAGCCCGCTGATGAGGTTACGAATGGCGGAAACGCAGCCGGGGACTGGGATATCTACGGCTATGTGTGCGTCATCAACGACGAGGAGATCACACCGGACGGTGATACGAACACTAAGGGCGCAGTTAAGACGAACGGTTTCGTGGCGGGAACAGTAACCCGTGAAGATGTAGCTTACAGCGCAGACAGCTACTACACCTACAATGTAAAGATCAGCAAGACGGTGACGAACGATGCTTACGCAAAGGCTACGCATGCGTTCCCGTTTACGGTAATCTTTACCAATGCCGCTGTAACGCAGCCGGTGGATATCAGTTACAAGTCAGAGGGAACCGTCGGCGGCTTCAAAGATCCTGCAACCGCAGCGCTTTCCGAGGGTAACACCAAGGGCATTGTGACGCTGATGGACAGCAGCTGGGTGAAGTACATCGGTATTCCCTGCGGTACGAATACAGAAGTTTACGAGACCAATGACGTGACCGGCACCATCTATAACGTTTCGACTAAGGTTGACACTGCGGATGCGGTTGCTGAGAACGTGACTTCGGGCTCCACGCCGTCGGAAGCAGCAGCGCAGTCTGACACCAAGGCAGATTATCAGTCCACGAAGACGGTGTTTACTCCTGCCGTGGACACGAACGATACGGTTTCCCATGTGATCGCGGTTACCAACAACCTTCAGAACATCTCCCCGACGGGCCTTATGTTCCGTTACGGACCGTATGTCCTGACGCTGCTCGGCGGTATTCTGCTTCTCTTCCTCGGCGTAAAATTCCTGCGCCGTTCCAAGAAAGAGAACGAGACCGCATAAGCGGTAATTACAACAGGTAGCCCTGCGGATTTCTTTGGGGCATGGAAAAGATCCGGCGGCTACATGTGCTTTGTGCAGTCGGGTCTTTTACCTTTTTTTCGGCGGGAGAGCTAGATGGCGAAGGATATTTTGCGTAGAGAAGAGGCGGATGACAAGGCAATTCTCGACATTCTGGATACGGATCCGGAGGACATTGTCGGGGATGACCTGCCCGAAGCGATCGACGATCCGGATGAGGATGAGACCGGTGATGCCGTCAGAGGCGGCGGTAATTCGGAAAATGACACCGCCGCTCATGACGAGACGGACCGGCTGATGAAAGAACTCTCCG
>CADBLW010000376.1 GCA_902795625.1 uncultured Lachnospiraceae bacterium
ATATTCATCAAACCCGAGCTCCGCAAGCCGGTCGAGCCAGCGGCGATAGATCGCCGTGACGCCCGCTGCGTACTCCGGTTTCTTCATTCTTCCTTCGATCTTCAGCGAATCCGCTCCCGCGGCGATCAGCTCGTGAAGCCGCGGCAGAAGACATTGATCCTTCGGACTCAGCAGAAAGCCGTAAGCATCCGACCCGTCCCTGCGCTCCGCGTTCTCACGGTAGTAATACCGCTTGCGGCACGGCTGCGCGCAGCGTCCCCGGTTTCCGCTTCTTCCGCCGATCATCGACGAGAACAGGCACTGTCCCGAATAGCAGTAGCACAACGCTCCGTGCACAAAGATCTCAAGCTCGCGGTCCGTCGCCCTCGACATCGCGTCGATCTCCGCTAAGGACAGTTCCCGCGCAGGCACGATCCGCGTGACCTGCTCCGGCAGAAGCCTGACGGCATCCGCATCCGCGATCGTCATCTGCGTGCTCGCATGGATCGGCAGCGACGGAAAATGCTCCGCGATCAGCCGCATAACCCCGAAATCCTGCACGATTACCGCGTCCAGTCCGGCCTCATAGTACGGCAGCAGGTAGTCAAGCAGTTCCTTCGTCTCCGTCTGCTTCAACAGCGTGTTGACCGTCATGTAGACCTTCACGCCGCGCATGTGCGCGTGGTCGATCCCCGCAAGAAGAAGCTCCTCCTCGGGATTGTCCGCGTACGCCCGTGCACCGAACCGCGTTCC
The DNA here is from genome assembly GCA_902795625.1 of uncultured Lachnospiraceae bacterium. GTDB lineage: Bacteria > Bacillota > Clostridia > Lachnospirales > Lachnospiraceae > ISDg. The sequence continues at coordinate 733 of CADBLW010000376.1, forward strand.
GCCGATGTACACCGCGTCACAGCCTGCCTCGATGACCGCGAGAAGCGCGTCATACGAGCCAGCCGGCGCAAGCAGTTCGATTGTACGGTTCTGGTCTCTCATTAATTCCGGTTCTTCCTGTAATTCGCGATCTCGGTCTCAAGGCGCACGATCTTCTTCTGGTCCTCCAGCCGTGCGGCCTTCACCTGCTCCAGCTGTTCCTCCAGTTCCTTGATGCGGGCACGGTCAGCCAGCATATCGTGCTTGAGGTTGTAGATGTCCGTGTCCTTCTGCTCAATCTCGGATTGCTTCTCCGCGATCTGCTGGCGGCTCTTTAAGTAATCGTCCGCTGCATTGATCAGCACGAGCATCTCCTTCTTGTCCTTGTCCAGGTTTTTGTAGCCCTTCATCTCCTTGACAGCGGCGTATTTGCTGTTCAGGTAGGTAGCGATCTTCTGAAGGTTCTCCTCGTCATCAATCCCCATGATACAGAACGGTCTGTCATTGATGATCACCTTAACTTCCGTGCGCTTTTGCATCTTAGCACCTCCATTTTCCCTCGTATGGTATCGTCAGATCCTCTTCGGTCTCTCTTCTTTCGGTCTCTCTTCTCCGTATTGTTACACTTTCAGCAATTACGACTTGTTCGCGGGCATCGGGATCCCCATATGCTCATATGCCTCTTTCGTCACCATTCGCCCGCGGGGCGTCCGGACGATCAATCCGGTCTGCACCAGATACGGCTCATACACTTCCTCGACAGTCTCCTGATCCTCACCGATCGTCGTCGCCACAGCTGCCGTTCCCACAGGGCCTCCGCCGAATTTCGTGATCATGGTCTGTAAAATGGCTCTGTCGATCTGGTCAAGGCCCAGCCGGTCCACATCAAGCACATCAAGAGCCTCCCTGGCCACATCTCCGCGGATCACGCCGTCGTGCTTCACCTGCGCAAAATCCCTCACGCGCTTCAGAAGTCGGTTTGCCAGTCGCGGCGTTCCTCGGGACCGTCTGGCGATCTCCGTCGCGCCGTCCTCGTCGATCTCAACATTCAGCACCTTGGCCGAGTGGCGAACGATCAGCGCCAGCTCCGGCACGGTGTAAAATTCCAGTCTGTCCACAACGCCGAAGCGGTCGCGGAGCGGTGCCGTCAGCATACCCGCGCGCGTCGTCGCCCCCACAAGCGTGAACTTCGGCAGCTTCAGCCGCACCGGCTTTGCCGCGGGTCCCGAGCCGATGATGATATCGACTCCGAAATCCTCCATCGCCGAGTACAGTAGCTCCTCCACCTGGCGGTTCAAACGATGGATCTCATCGATGAAGAGGATGTCATTTTTCTGAAGCTTGCTCAGGATCGCAGCCATG
>CADBLW010000377.1 GCA_902795625.1 uncultured Lachnospiraceae bacterium
AGCGGCTGGCAGAGCGACGCCGCAAGCACGAGCGCCAGCGCTACCGCAAGAAAGTGAAACACCATTTTCACAAAGCCACGGATCCAACCCCAGATCACGCAGATCAACAGGATCGCTCCGCATCCTACTACCATCCAATTCATTGTTTCTCTCCTCTCCCTGTACAGGGTACGCGAACGCCCGCCCGGGCCGTCCGCCTGACACAACTTCTTCGGAAAATGAGCGGGCCGCTTCATTTTCCGCCTGCCTTACTCCCTCCGGCAAAACTTCCGTATCGGATCCGGAGGAACTCTCCCGTCTTCTCAGCGGTTTCCCTGCGTCATTCCCCGCCGATTAGCCGGATCCGGTTGAACTGATTGTCGAAGATCAGCACAAAACCGTTGTCTTCGCTCGTCGCGAAGCAATAGCTCACCGCTCTCGAGACAGAGGATTTGTACTTGTCCCTGCCCTTGATGCGGTAAATGTACAGCGACGTATCGCTGTAGAGTATCACATCGTTTCCGTCGATCCGGAAGCCGCTGTAATAGTTGTCCATGGTGTGCGTCTCTACCTGCGCACCGTCGGTGTTGTACAGCGTGACCGCGTACTGGATCTTTCCGCCGTCCCGCTTCTCGGTCAGAAGACCGATGTACCGGCCGCTGAAGGTAAATCGTCTCAGCGTTCCCGTATAGGTGATCTGCTTCGGCTCCGTGTTCGGGATCTCCTCCATCTCATACACGAGAAGTCCCCGGTCGCCGAACACCGCGACGCGGTCGTTGGTGACAAACTCCACATCCGCGAAGAGATTGTCGGGGTAGTCCGTAGTCGCGGACTCCACCTTGCCGACCATACCGTCGTAGTAGCTGCGGCCGACACCGCCGAAATTGTAAAATACAAGCCGCGAGCGGATCGCGTCATCGTCGAAATACGCGAAGGACACGACGAGCTTGGCTCCGTCCTCCGAGATCGCGATGTCCAGAGGAAATCCGTTCACACTGGTAACCGTGTTCATATCCACCACACGGGTTCCGTCCGCGTGATAGATGGAGATGTAATCCTCCTTGCCGTCATCCATCAGAACTGCGGTCTCACCGTTCGCCGCCACCGCGACGCGAACGATCGCGTGGTCGGTGGTCACGCTGTTGAACGCGCCGGTACCGTTCATGATGTAGAGCGACACGCCGCCGGCATCACCGATCGCGGCAAATTTGCCGCAGGTGTCCGCCACCGGATTGGCCATGTTGTAGGAGACGTTCCAGAGGCTCTCGCCGTCCTGGTTCACCGCCTCCGCGCCGTCACGCGCGTAGCGCAGCACACCGTCCCGGATCGGAAGAATTCCGTTGACCGTCGTAAACGGCAGCGTCTTCATCTGCACAACGTCGTATGCGGCGTATGTCTTTCTGTCCTTGCTTCTCTTGATCATCCAGCCGACCAGGACGCCGGCAAGAATGATGACAGCCGCAATGATCAGAATGTAGATCGGACGAAAGCGGGATTCCCCCGTGTATTCCTTTGTGACTTGTTTTGTTCCCTCGTCCAACGGGGTCCCTCCTTTCTGTTCCGTATCGTCTTTCTTTTACAGCTCCGTGCGGTTCTCCAGCGCCTTCAGAAGCGTCACTTCGTCGACGTACTCAAGGTCGCCGCCCACGGGAACACCGCTGGCGATCCGCGTCACACGGATGCCGGTGTCCTTCAAGAGCTTGCTGATGTACATCGCGGTGGCCTCGCCCTCCAGCGTGGAATTGGTCGCGAGAATGACCTCGTCGACATCGCCCTGCAGACGGATCATCAGCTCCTTCAGGCGGATATCCGTCGGGTTGATGCCCTGCATCGGGTTAATCGCCCCCTGCAGCACGTGGTACACGCCGTTGTACTGGCCGGTCTTCTCGTAGGCCACGAGATCACGCGTGTCCTCCACGACCATGATGGTCTTGTGGTCACGCTTGTCGCTGGCACAGATGGGGCATATATCCTCGTCCGTCAGCGTGCAGCACTCGCGGCAAAACCGCGCGCTTGTCCTGGCGTCCAGGATCGCCGACGAGAGTTCGCGCACCTGCTCCTCCGGCATGTGAAGGATGTGAAACGCCAGCCGCTGCGCCGACTTCTGGCCGATCCCCGGCAAATGCCCGAGCTCGGCAATCAGTTTTGTTGTCGTTTTGCTGTAGTAATCCACGACTAGAAAAGTCCTCCAAAGTCGCCCAGACCACCCGTAAGGCCGCCTGCGATACCGCTCATTGCCTCGTTCGTCTCGGTCTCCATGTTGCGGAACGCCTCGTTGACCGCAGCCATGATCAGATCCTGAAGCATTTCAACATCATCGGGATCCACAACGTCCTTCGAGATCTCGATCGCCGTAACTTCCTTCTGTCCGGAAACGCGAACCTTCACGGCGCCGCCGCCTGCGGTTGCTTCCCACTCCTTGGTCTCAAGCTCCTTCTGCATCTCCTCCATCTGGCGCTGCATGCGCTGAGCCTGCTTCATCAGGTTGTTCATGTTGCCCGGCATACCGCCGGAAAATCCGCCTTTCTTACCCATGGTGTTTCTCCTTTTCATCTTTCCTGTATTTTGTATTGAGTTTAAATAATCTCCACTTCCACATCGCCGAGACGGCCCGCGATGGCATCGCTCAGATCGACGTACCGGCCGGGATCCTCGCCCTCCTTGAGCTGCTCGATCTCCACCGTAACCTTGTGGTGGATGACTTTTTCGATGGTCTTCTCAACCTGCTCGATATGATTCATCGAGTTGATCAGGTTGAAGTCCGTCGCCGAGGAAAATACCAGCAGCAGGTTCCCGCTGCGGCTTAAGCTCGGCGTGCACACCTTCATCGCAAGGCGCGCGGGCTGCGGTGCCATATTGCACAGCGTCTGCCAGTTCTTCACGACATCCAGAATGTCCTCGGGGAGTGCGATCTTCAGTTTTTCCTTCGGCGCCTCCTCTTCCTCCGGTTCAGCCACGGGAGCCGAGACACCGGTCTTCCGAAGGACAGCCAGTTCATTTTCCAAACGACGAATGCGGTCCAGCACGGCCTCATTGTCAACATCCACCTGAGGCCTGCACAGGCGCACCACCGTCATCTCGATGAGCACCCGCTTCTGCGACTCGTGGCGCAGGCGGTTGGTCAGCTCGCACAG
>CADBLW010000378.1 GCA_902795625.1 uncultured Lachnospiraceae bacterium
AAGAAGAGCCGCGGGGCGTGATCTGATCTTCGTCTCCTGCACGAATCCGATGGATTTTATCGCAAAACACGTGCTGCCGGACGGAGTGGATGCGACGGAGTTTATCATTCTGAATCCGACCGACGAGGCAATTTGGGCGCGGCTTCGCGCCAGACCCGCGGAGCGCGGTTTTACGTCGGATGAGAAGATCGAGCCGCACGTCGGATACAATCAGTGGTTTCGCAGAAACCGCGGAAAATTCCCGCTTGTCATCGACAACACGGATCAGTCGATCAGCGAGACGGCGGAGATCATCAAAGCGTTTATTGAGAGATTTCAATGAACGAATATGCGCGCAGCATGTGAGAAAGAGGAAAAATTTTCATGTCGGACAAAAAAGCACTTGTTGTGATCGATATGCAGGAGGATTACCTCAACGCACGTCGAAAGAAAATGTTTACGTACGATACGGACGCCCTGGTGACCGCGGTCAACAGGGCTGTCTCCGTATTTCGGGAACAGGGCTGCGACGTTCTTTACGTAAAGCAGGTTTTCCAGAATATTGCCACGAACCGGCTCTTCATCGGCTTTACGATCAAGGGGACGCCGGGCGCGGAGATCTACGAAGGGGTGGATGTCGTGTCGGAGTTCGTGTTCGAAAAATACTTCTCCGACTCATTTTCCGCGAAAGCGTTTCGGGAGCATGTGGCAGCGGCGGGGTACTCGGAGCTTGTTCTGTGCGGCCTGGACGAGTGCGGCTGCGTCGGGGCGACGGCGAAGGGAGCCGTCAAGGCAGGTCTTAAGGTGACGATGCTCACGGACTGCATCGGCCGGCGCTTCCCCGACAAAAAGATTCAGAAAATGAGAAAGAAACTGAAGTCGCTCGGCGTGATTTACGATTGACCGCGGGGCGCGTTTGTCTGTATACTGTAATCGATACGGGCAGCCTTATGGATAACCCGGAAGATGGCCGCAGGCGCTTACGCCGGCAGCGATCGGCAAAGGAGACGGAAGCATGTCGGATGAGTATTTTGCGAACGGAGAGGGAGACAAAGCGCTGTGCTGGAAGACGCTTTCCGAGAAGATCCTGCTGCACCACAGCGTCATGGACGTTGTGGAGAAGGAAAAGCAGGCGGAAAGCGGGATGACCGGGCAATACGTTTCCGTCCGTACGTTCAACTGGGTGATCGCGATCCCGGTACATGACGGGCGGTTCGTGATGGTGAGGCAGTGGCGGCACGGCCTCGAGGGGATCACGACGGAGTTCCCCGGGGGAGTGCAGGAGGACGGCGAGACTCCGGAGAGCGGGGCGGCCCGCGAGCTGTTTGAGGAGACCGGTTACCGCGCGGGCAGGATGACGCTGCTCGGGCAGTGCAACCCGAACCCCGCGATCTACGAAAACAGGATCACGTTTGTTCTGGCGGAGGAGCTGACGGCGACGGATGAGCTTCACACCGATGATGACGAGTTCATCGAGCCGGTGGAGATCCCCGTGGAGGAGGTCATCGAGCGCTTCGGCAGCGGCGAATTCTGCAATGTATTTGTCGGAACGGGGCTCGCGCTGTACCTGAAGCATATCGGTGTGCGCGGGAGAGCGGAGTGACTTTATTTTTACGAAAATAATGCGGACGAATGATCCGATGAAAAAGCGATATAAGGAGTGGACAATGGCTAAAGCTGACAATGACAACAAAACCTGCTATACAGGCAATCCGAACAAGGACAAGCCGCACTATACGGCGGATGAGGTGGTGACACTTTATGACGCCGGATTTGTCCGTCTGTACGACCTTCAGTACCGCGAGGGCGCGCATTATTTCGACGCCTCGCGCAGACCGAAGGAGGAGCTTGTGGCGCTCAAACCGGACGAGGAGTTCCGCGCGATGCAGCCCGACGCGGTGACCATCGCCGTGGTGGTGATCCTGCCGGACAAGAAGCCGCGGCTGCTGCTCAATTATGAGTACCGCTACCCGGTGGGCCAGTATCTTCTGAGCCCGATCGCGGGACTGATCGATCCCGAGGACCGGGACGGCGAGAACCCGCTGGTCACGGCTGCCATCCGTGAGATCCATGAGGAGTGCGGACTTGTTGTCAAGCCGACGGACAAGGTGACTGTGCTCAACCCGTGCGCATTTTCCACGCCGGGAATGACCGATGAGAGCAACGCGTTTCTGTGCGCGGAGATCACCATCGAGGATACTGCCGGGCTGTCGCAGACAGGCGCGGTGGGGTCGGAGCTTTTTGCAGGCTATGAGCTTGCGGACATCGAGGACGCGGAACGGTTCTTCACGACCGGACGCGATAGGTACGGCAACTTCTTCTCACTCGCCACATGGGCAGTTCTCGGGTACTTCCTGCGGGAGTACCGCTGACGCGCTATCGGAGGAACAATGGACACGAACAAAAGAATGATCAGACAGATCAACGGGAGAGACTGTAAACTCAGGGACGGTCTGCTTCTTGAGAGAGAGTACCGCAACCGCGAATATCTCACGGAGCTCACGGACGCGGGGCTTCTGCAGAACTATTACCAGGAGGCCGGACTCGCGCAGAATTTCGGCGCGAAGTCGATGGCGCACCACGGCTGGGAGGATCCGTCCTGCCAGCTGAGGGGGCATTTCCTGGGACATTTTCTGAGCGCCTGTGCCATGCGTGAGTGGGCGGAGGGCGACGCGGAGCTCAAGGCGAAGGCCGATACGATCGTGCACGAGCTGGCGCGCTGCCAGTCGGAGAACGGCGGTCAGTGGGCGGCGTCGATCCCGGAGAAGTATTTTACGTGGATCGCGCGCGGAAAGCAGGTCTGGGCGCCGCATTATACCGTGCACAAGACCTTTATGGGCCTTGCGGATCTGTACCGCCTGACAGGGAACAAAGAGGCACTCGAGGTTGCGGACCGGTTCGCGGACTGGTTTGTTGCGTACACGGACGGGCGCACACGCGAGGAGCTGGATGATATCCTTGATTTTGAGACCGGAGGCATGCTCGAGGTTTGGGCGGATCTTCTGGAGGCTACCGGGAATGAGAAATACCGGACACTGATCGGAAGATATTACCGGGGACGCCTTTTTGACCAACTCCTTGAGGGCGTTGACGTGCTCACCAACATGCACGCGAACACGACAATCCCTGAGGTGCTCGGATGTGCCCGCGTCTACGAGGTGACCGGCGAGGAGAAGTACCGCGACATCGCACTTGCGTACTGGAAACAGGCGGTGACGAAGCGGGGAACCTTCGCAACAGGCGGTCAGACCCTCGGCGAGATCTGGACCCCGCCGCACAGCATGGGCGCGCGGCTTGGCGACCGCAACCAGGAACACTGCACCGTCTACAACATGATGCGGCTTGCGGATTTTGTGTTCCGCCAGACCGGGGACAAGAACTGTCTTGACTATATCGAGCGCAATCTGTACAACGGCATTCTTGCACAGGGGCATTACCGCGGGGGCCATCTGGAAGGGGATAATGCTCCCGGCGAAGGCCTGATCACATATTACCTGCCGCTGCGGGCGGGAGCGCGCAAAAACTGGGCGAGCAAGTTTGACGATTTCTTCTGCTGCCACGGAACCCTCGTGCAGGCCAACGCGGTGCACAACCGCTACCTGTGGTACGCGGCAGGAGACAGCCTTTACACGGGCGTCTACGCGGATTCGGATGTGCGGTTTACGGTGAACGGTCATGAGATCTGCGTGGAGGAGCGCCGCGATCCGCTGAGCGGAAGCATTCAGGCAGCGGGAGACGCGGCTTCCAGCCAGGCGCTCTCGGAAGATACCCGTAAGTATATGAACCACCCGGACCGCAGGGTCATGACCTTTACGGTCCGCACGGAGCAGCCGGCGGAGTTTGCGCTTTGCCTGCGTGTTCCGGACTGGGCAAGGGGCGCT
>CADBLW010000379.1 GCA_902795625.1 uncultured Lachnospiraceae bacterium
CGTTCTCACGCTTTCCGAATTGCTTGAAAAGAGCAACAGCGGGGATCTGATCATGTTTGTGACGGACGGGGCACCGGGGTCGTCGGCGATCGTTTCCGTGCTGGCGTTCCGGAACGGCAAGGTCGTAGTGTATGACCGCGATACGGTGGCGGAGGCAATCCCTTCATTTTCCGAAGAGATCGCTGAAATGACATGCGAGGAACTGCTGAAACAGCTGGATGAGGCGTACGCGCAGAGGATGAACTCGCTGATCGGTGAGATCGTGAAGAACAACGAGGAAGCGGCGGCGCTGTACGCTCTGTCGCTGAACGCCGATGCCGGAGAGTGGACCGGAAAGGATTATCTCGCGGGGTGCAGGGACTGGTATATCTGCGTGGACAAGCCTGTGGAGAGCAGCTACTACACAGTTGTATATACGGATGCTTCGGGGAAAAATCTTCTGCAGGAGAAGCTGATCGTTCCTCAGGTGTGGGGAACGGACAGCCTGATCTCACCGGACAGAAGCACCATGGTCGGGATGTCGTTCGTCTTCGATTACAAGCTGGCAAAGGCTCCGTTGATCGGCGGATATGATTCCGACACTCTGGCGGAGGCCGATGCCGAGATGTGGCTCAATGCGTATAAGAATACGGTTGCCCGCATCCGGGAGGAAGCCGACAGTGTTCAGGGCTCGCAGCAGGTATCCCTCAGGGACAGCCTGACGATCGATGCGAAAAAGCCGCTGTCCGGAAAGATCGGCGGCACGGATTATATCGGGTTTGAGACGGAGGACGGCTGCTCGGCGTTCGTCTTCTGCGAGCCGGATACGGTGTCCGCGGCGGATACCGCGGAGGCAGTTCAGGGAAAGGCTTCATTCGTCGTGAACCCGGACTACGTGAAGGAGGCGGAGATCCGCTTTGACATCAACCGGAGTGTGCTCACTTCCGCGGAGCCGTTCTGGGAGAAGGAGAGCGTACAGGCGTATCTTCAGGATTTTGTCAACAGGGAACTCGCGTATCACTTTATCGAAAAATCCAAGACGGATCTCGGATGCTACGTGCTTGACTGTCTCGGTTTCTCCGAGGAGGCGGAGCAGATCCGCGCGGAGAAGGGACCGGAACCGGAGAACAGAGACCTGAACGGCATGACGCTTGTCCTCAGCAACTGGTGGGATGACGGGTCCGGGGATCTGCCGTCTTCGCCGGAGGAGCAGATCATATACGACTACCGAAACGACATGATGCGAGAGCATAATTTCACGGTTGTTAAAAAGTGCGACAACTACTCCTGGGGCGATCAGGCGGAATCCTGCATCCTGTCCATCGTCTCGGATGAGCCGTTTGCCGATATCCTGACTCTTGATTACCGTTTCATCGGATCCTTCATGGATGCCGACAAGCCGATGTTTGCCGACGTCTCGAAGCTCACGGAGTTCGATTTTACGGACGAAAAATGGAACCGGCAGGTCACGGAGTGCATGACTGTCGGCAGCAGCATCTACGGATTTTCCCTTTACAAGGAGCCGTCAACCGGCGTGTACTGGAACAAGAATCTGGTGGAGAAACTGTTCGGCGCGGGCAAGGGAGACTGCCTTTACGACTGGCAGGCGAGCGGCGAATGGACCTGGGACCGCTTCAAGGAGTTTGCGAAGGAATGTACGGTCGATGAGAATTTTGACGGCATCACGGATATCTACGGCGTCACGGGAATGCAGTCGCTCTTCTTTGAGATGGCTGTCCTTTCCAACGGTCATGAGTTCGTTTCGAAAAATACAGCCAAGCTTTATGCCAACAATCTGACAAACAAAGAGATCATCGATGACTGCAACTGGGCTTACAGCTTCTACCAGGAGGGCATGGCGGTAAGCAGCACCAACTACGGGAACTGGGATTACTTCTTTAATGAGTTCAAGCAGCAGAGAGCGGTCATGTTTGTCTATGACGCATATTATGCGGAACAGTTGACGTACGACCTGCAGTTGGCGGGAGAGAAGAGCTTCGAGTACGGATTTGTGTGCTTCCCGAAGGGACCGAACGCCGACAATTATTGTACGTGCGTCCGGGATAACGTTCTGGTGATCCCGAACTGTACCGATACCGTGAACCGGCTGTCGGATATCGCGTATGCCTTTGATCTGTATACCGATACGCCGCCGGA
>CADBLW010000380.1 GCA_902795625.1 uncultured Lachnospiraceae bacterium
AACGTAACATGAGCGTATTTCTCAGTCTCGGCGATACGTGCCTGGCGCATTCCCTGCGCAGCAAGCCACTCGCCGAAGGTGTTGGTAACCTCAACCTTCTTGAACGCGATGGTCTTGTTCGGGATCGTCACGTCGTACTCGGAGAAGCATACATAGGTAAGCGGCAGGAAGCCGTTTCTTCTCGTGAAGCCGTAATCCTCAAAATCCTCGCAGCAGAACGCGCGCGTGATCTCTCTTGCGCGGTCGGGACGGAAGTTGAAGAAAATGACGGAATCATTTTCCTTGACGGTCGCCGTCGGAGCACCGTTTTTGAGGATGACCGTAGGAACCATGAACTCGTCGGTGACGCCGTCGGCGTACGTCTTCGTCATGGCAGCCTCAGCGCTGTCCGCCGTGTTGCCCTCGCCGTACACAAGTGCAGCGTAAGCCTTCTCGACACGATCCCAGTTCTTGTCACGGTCCATCGCGTAGTAGCGGCCGCTGATGGTTGCAACCTCGCCGACGCCGATCTTCTTCATCTCTTCCTCAAGAGCTGCGACATAATCCTTGCCCGATGCCGGGGGCGTGTCACGTCCGTCGAGGAAGCAGTGAACATAAACCTTCGTCAGGCCGCTCTTCTTCGCAAGCTCCAGCAGAGCGTACAGATGCGTGTTGTGCGAATGTACGCCGCCGTCCGAGAGAAGTCCCCACAGATGGAGCGCGCTGTCGTTCTTCTTGCAGTTCTCAACCGCGCGGAGAAGCTCCTCGTTGCGGAAGAAATCGCCGTCCATGATCTCCTTCGTGATGCGCGTGAGCTCCTGGTACACAATGCGTCCCGCGCCCATGTTCAGATGGCCGACTTCCGAGTTGCCCATCTGTCCGTCCGGCAGACCGACAGCCATGCCGGAGGCGTTGCCCTTTACGAAGGGGCATTCCGCCATCAATTTATCCATAACCGGTGTCTTCGCCTGAGCCACCGCGTTGCCTTCAACCTTATCATTCAATCCGTATCCGTCTAAGATCAATAATACTACAGGCTTCTTCGCCATGCTTGTTTCCTCCTGTGCGGCCGTATCCGCTTCGATAATGTCAGTACTGTGGAAAATGATATGCGGCAAACCGTGTGTTCGCCGCGGCACTAAGAAAACGCTGATCGCTCAGCGTTTTCCCAGCTACCTTAGCAAAATTCTTACTTGTTGTAGTTCACGATCTTGCCGAAGTCAGCCTTAAGGCTTGCTCCGCCGATCAGACCGCCGTCGATGTCGGGCATAGCGAGAAGCTCTGCCGCATTGCCTGCGTTCATGGAACCGCCGTACTGAATGCGAACTGCTGCTGCAGTGTCGGCATCGTACAGCTCAGCGATGTAGTCACGGATGAGCTTGCAAACTTCCTGAGCCTGCTCTGCCGTTGCGGTCTCGCCGGTACCGATTGCCCAGATGGGCTCGTATGCGATAACAAGGTTCTTTACCTGGTCTGCGGTGATACCGCTCAGATCCCACTTGATCTGACGGCTGATCCACTCCTTGTAGGTGCCTGCCTTGCGAAGTGCAAGAGACTCACCACAGCAAAGGATGGGCTTGAGACCTGCGGCAAATGCCTTCTTAACCTTAGCGTTGATCAGGATATCATTCTCACCGAAGATATCTCTTCTCTCGGAGTGACCGATGATGATGTACTCTACACCTGCGTCGATGAGCATCGGAGCGGAAATCTCGCCCGTGAATGCGCCCTTGTCCTCGATGTAGAAGTTCTCAGCGCCGACCTTAACGTTGCTGCCCTTGACAGCTGCAACTACAGGTACGATGTCGATTGCCGGTACGCAGTACACAACATCAACATCATCGTTCTTAACGAGATCTTTGAGGGTCGCGCAAAGCTCGACAGCCTGGGAAGGAGTCATGTTCATCTTCCAGTTGCCGGCAATAATCTTTCTTCTAGCCATAAAAGCCTCCAAATATATTTTATTCGTCCTTTACATTCGCAAAAAAGTCGTATCGAACAATAAACAAAGAAACGACTTTTTTGCTCATGTAACCTTATCTCTTAATTCATGTCGTCAGCAGCTGCAACGCCAGGAAGCTCCTTACCCTCAAGGAACTCAAGGGAAGCGCCGCCACCCGTCGAGATGTGGGACATCTTGTCAGCGAAGCCGAGCTGGTTAACAGCTGCAGCCGAGTCGCCGCCGCCGATGATGGTCGTTGCATCGGTATCCGCCAGAGCCTGTGCTACGGCGATGGTACCCTTTGCAAGAACAGGGTTCTCGAATACACCCATCGGGCCGTTCCAGACAACGGTCTTGGCATTCTTTACTTCTGCACTGTAAAGAGCAA
>CADBLW010000381.1 GCA_902795625.1 uncultured Lachnospiraceae bacterium
TCGTAGGAACCGGAGTCGGTGTGCTTGTCGGAACCGGTGTGTTCGTCGGAACCGGAGTCGGTGTATTGGTGGGCTTCGGCGTCGGAGTATTCGTCGGTTTCGGCGTCGGTGTGTTTGTAGGCTTCGGAGTACTCGTAGGCTTCGGCGTGTTCGTCGGTGTCGGCGTACTCGTCGGCTGCGGTGTCGGCGTTACCGTCGGCTGCGGCTGGTTCCGATTGTAATCATTTACCGCGAGCGTCGGGCATTTGTGCATCGAGTTTGTACCGTAGTTATGACACTGATGCGTCCTATCCTTCTCGGTTACACTTCTGGACCCAAGCAGGAACCAGCTGTACGTACGCGGGCTCTGATCGTCCCAGGTCGCATCCAAAAGATACCAGGAGCCTGACAGCTTGACCATGTTGTATGCGTGATTGTCGGAGCTTACCGCGCAGCACTCTTTCACTCCGGCGCTTCGTAAAATGTACAACAGCGCCTTCGCATATCCTGCGCACACAGTGTCCGATGTGATCGCGGAATACGTTGTCTGGTTAAAGAGAACGTTGCTGTCCGACATATCCTTGTCATAAGATACGTGATCCATCAGCCAGTCGTACGCGGTACGTACCTTCTCATAATCGGTCTTCTTTTCTTTGACCTTATTGATGATCGGGTTGTAAAACGCGTTAAATGCGGTTTCATCACACGTATACCCTTGATACTCCACGGTATATACATTTCCTCTGGACCAGTACCAAACGCTGCAGGTAAGCCAGTACAGTTCCGGGTGCGAATACAGAAAACCGTAAATGACATCTCTGAACTCACTGAATTTCAGGTTTGTCTCAAACGTCACTGTGTTCTGCGGGTAGTAGATCAGCTGCTTCTCAATTGCCTCGTAGATTTGCTTCTTCTCCGCTGAGAGGAAGGTGTAGTAACAATCCCGGTAGGTATCCAGCTTGAGATCGATATTGCTCTGAGTTGCTGCCGTAAGCATTGCGCTTGCAGTTTCCTCGTCCATCTCGCCGCAGTAGATCGCCTGTCCCGCCAGTGTTCCTGCCTGGAAGATATCCGGCAAGTCCTTGCTTTCCTCAGGCTCAGTTTTCCCGTTGTCCTCGGGCTCGGTCTTACCGCTGTCCTCAGGCTCGGTCTTTCCTGTGTCCTCAGGCTCGGTCTTTCCTGTGTCCTCAGGCTCGGTCTTGCCACTGTCTTCAATCTCAGACTCGCCGGTCTCCGAAGGAGTCTTACCCTCTTCCGATCCCGTGCTTCCCGTTTCCGGTTTCACGGCTTCCTCTGAGGGAACGTTTTCCGGATTCCCTGCGCCGCCTTCGTCTGAGGGCTGCGCCTCGGGCGCTTTGACGGGCTCTGCGGGACTTTCCGGGGCGTTGGTAACCCCTGCCGCGGTCGCATCCGTCTCATACCCTGCAGCGGAGCGGAGAATGCCGTACAGCCTGTTTCCTGCCGGTGTGACAAGAAACATTACGACTAACAACATCGCAACAACAACATTGATAATTCTTTTCAATCGTTTCATAGTTTCTCCTTTCATAAAGAAACAGAAAAATGCTGCTGCACCGCCAATATACAATTGTCAAGGTGCCTTGCGGCCTGTACACCGGCAGCTGCTGCTCCCAGCACTCCGCTCCCTCCCCGGCGGAGGTTCACTGCCGGCACACAAAAAAGCCGGTGATTTGATTGATATACAAATGACGAACTTTACCTCTTGCGTAAGGCACACCTCACCTCTGAGGTGCTAAATGCCTTTTGGATAATGTTTCTGTTTTGTACATCTATCAAATCACCGGCCAAACGATTTCGTTAACCGTGACTGCATTGTAATATATGTTTACCAAAAAGTCAATATGTTTTACAAAATATTTTTTATGAATCTTTCCTCCTTACACATTCTTCCCGCAAATCTGTCTCCATCACCGCCTTGCGCAGCGGCAATATCCGTCCCGGCGATACCGAGAGCTCGTCATACCCCATCCGCAGGAATTCCTTCGTGAGCGACGGATCCGCTCCGAGCTCGCCGCAGATCCCTGCCCACGCGCCGTGCCTGTGCGCTGCTTCCACGATCATGCGCAGCATTTTCAGAATGGCGGGGTGGTGTGCGTCGTAAAATGCCTCGAGCGTCTGGTTCTGGCGATCGATCGCGAGCGTGTACTGCGTGAGATCGTTGGTGCCGACGCTGAAGAAATCGACTTCCTCGGCCAGGTCGTCCGCGACCATAACCGCTGCCGGCGTCTCGATCATAATGCCGAGCTCGATATCCCTGTCGTACGCGGTCTCTTCCGCATCCAGCTCTGCCTTGACCTCCTCCACGATGGCCTTGATCTTCCGCACTTCCTCCACGGAGATGATCATCGGGAACATGATCGCGACGTTTCCGAACGCGCTGGCGCGCAGGATGGCACGGAGCTGCGTCTTGAACACCTCCGGCCTGGTCAGGCAGATGCGGATCGCCCGCATGCCAAGCGCGGGATTGGCCTCCTTCGGGAGTTCAAAATAGTCCGCTTGCTTGTCCGCACCGATATCGAGCGTACGAATGACAACCTTCCTACCGGCAAGCGTCTCCGCTACCTTTTTGTAGACCGCAAACTGCTCCTCCTCAGTCGGATAATGATCCGCCCCTAAGTAGATAAACTCCGAACGGAACAACCCGATTCCGCCGGCGTCATTTTTCGACA
>CADBLW010000382.1 GCA_902795625.1 uncultured Lachnospiraceae bacterium
CGGAAAATTCTTCGGCAGCCTCGTTGAAACCTGCCGTCTGGACGCAAACGCGTCAGCTGCTGGCTGAGGGCTTCTCGCCGTATCCTGAACAGGCTTCGCAGGAGAAACTTGCGGTGCCGGACATCGGCTTCATTCTGATCGGGGATGAGAAGATTGACACAAGAGCCATTCAGAATATCCTGTGCCATGAGCAGCGGACGGCCGCCGGATTCATGATCCGGCTGATGGAAATCCGGCAGAACACCCAGCAGATACAGCTTTCTACAGAAGTAGAAAAACTGTACGCGGAGATCGCTGAGAAGGGGCTTGACAAGGTCTATTCGGGTTTCTTCCCGGAGTGCGACCGGTTCCTGGCCCTGCCGCGAAAATGCGATGTGTATGCCGTGATCAACCGCATGAGAAGGCTCACATACAGGAAGAGTTAATACTTGATCGTTACGGGGCTGTGTGCTGTTTCGGCAGTGCACGGCCCTGTATATCTGTCCGGCGGGCTCACTTTCGATACGACCGGTATTACCTTTCGACTCGGTCGGTATTACCTTCCGATCCGGCCCAAAGAGCCACCGTATTCATTGACAGAAAACTTCTGTTTTGCTACAATAAATCCGCTAAAACAGAGCAGGATGTTCAGAACTGGATCGACAGCATGAAGGCGGCACAGGCCGAGTGATCCGGCATGAGGAACGGTGAATGAAAAGAATTTTCCTGATTGAAGATGATTACGCGCTCGCGCAGGCGGTGAAGAAACAGATCGAGAGCTGGGGCAACGAGGTTGTCACGGCGCGCGACTTCCGAAACGTGATGGAGGAGTTCGCGGCGTGCGACCCGCAGCTTGTGCTCGTGGATGTGATGCTGCCGTTTTTCAACGGGTATCACTGGTGCACCGAGATCCGCAAGGTCTCGAATGTGCCGATCGTGTTTCTCTCGTCCGCGGCGGACAATATGAACATCGTTATGGCGATGAACCTCGGGGCGGATGATTTCATCCCGAAACCCGTGGACCCGATGGTGCTCACGGCGAAGGTGTCTGCCATTTTACGAAGAGCCTACGACCTCGGCGAGCTGCCGCAGGAGCTGGAGCACCGGGGTCTTAAACTCAATCTCGGCGACAACTCCGTGACGGTCGACGGCGAGAGGGTTGAGCTCACGAAAAATGAGTTCCGCATCCTCCGCACACTCCTCGAAAACAAGGGGCGGATCGTCTCGAGAGACCGTCTTATGACGGCGCTGTGGCAGGATGACTGTTATGTGGAGGAAAATACTCTGACGGTCAACGTCAACAGGCTTCGCAAGAAGCTGGAGGCCCTGGGACTGCCGGGGTACATCACCACGAAGGTCGGCAGCGGGTACATCGTGGAGTGACCGGGGTCCGGCGAAGCGGCCGGCGTGCATTTTCCGCCGGAGCGGGTTTGCCTGACACTATGAAGAACGGGGAAGAGACACATGAAATTTCTTCTTGAATTTCTGAAAGACCGCATGTATCCGATCCTCTGGGGGATCTCGGTCGTTGCGGTCTGCGGGCTTGTTTTCTGGCTCTACAGCATCCGCGGAGATGCGATCGTGTACTCGGTGCTGCTGTGCGTCACGGTCGGGCTTGTCGTGCTGACGCTTGATTTTGTGAGGGAGCTGCGGCGCCACCGGGCCCGTCTTCGCAGCATCCGCACGGCCTCGTACGAGAGGACGGATCTGATCGACGAGTACGGCGTGGCAGCGACGGACTATGCCGATCTTGTACAGGCGCTGTGGAAGCGCATCGAGGACATTGAGGACAGCAGGTTTGCGGAGCGCCGAGAGGCGAAGGACTACTACACCACATGGGTGCATCAGATCAAGACGCCGTTGGCGGTCATGCAGATGCTCGTGAAGTCCGAGGACACCGAGCAGAGCCGCGCGATCGCCGCGGAGCTGTTCCGCACGGAGCAGTACGTTGACATGGCGCTCGGGTACATCCGCCTTGGCGAGGACGCGTCGGACCTTGCGGTCCGGGAGTGCGACCTTGACGAGCTGATCCGCGCGTCGGTGCGGAGATTCGCGCCGCAGTTTATCGCGAAGAAGCTCTCATTTTCCTATGAACCGAACAAAATGAAGGTCGTGACCGACGACAAATGGTTCACGTTCCTTCTGGAGCAGCTCCTCTCGAACGCGATCAAATACACCTACGAGGGCGGCGTCACCGTGACGCTCACGGACGATGCGAAGGTGATCGTGCGCGACACAGGCATCGGCATCGCGCCGGAGGATGTGCCGCGGATATTCGAGAAGGGCTTCACCGGCTTTAACGGCCGCACCGCGTCGGACGGAAGCACGGACGGCGGGCGCGCCACGGGGCTGGGGCTGTACCTGTGCCGGAAGATCGCGCACAAGCTGAACGTGGGGCTCTCCGTGGAGTCGGAGGTCGGCAGGGGGACCGCATTTACCATCGACATGCGGAAGGAAGAGATCCTTACGGATTGAAGCGCAGTTCTTTCGGATGGATGCATACTTCCGAGAACTGCGCATAATGCAGTATATTTTCCGGGGAAAATGTGGTATACTTCCCGGGGACCGCGGGATCGTACCGCGGGATGATCACATATATGGGGGGATTTGACATGATCAGGAGAAACATTGCTTTATTTGTTGTGTTCTGCCTGCTGGCAGGGTTCTTAAGCGCCTGCAGCAGCACGGGAGGGGACACGAAGCCCACGGCTGCAGTGACGGCTGCGGTGACACCGACGAGTGTCGCGGAGCCTACGGGGGAGGCGGAGCCGACTGCCGAGCCGACGGAAGAGCCGGTGCCGACCGACACGCCGGTGCCGACGGATACGCCGACACCGATCCCGACGGAAACACCAACGCCGGAGCCCACGGCGACGCCAACGAACACGCCGACGCCGACGGCATCCGCGAAGGTGCTGGACAAGCTCGAGGCGAAGCGGGCGGAGCTTCTGGCCAACGCCGATTACTACAACTCTCTCGACAACACGAGTGAGCATACATGGCAGTTTATCCGCAACAAGGACCATGCGCCGTCCGGCACGCGCGAGTTTATCACGATCGCGGATTATGGCGCGTTCCACCTCAACAAGTATGTCAATGACGACGACAAGGTCATCTACTTGACCTTCGACTGCGGCTACCCTTCGGACAATACGGTGAAGATCCTCGACACGCTTAAGAAGCACAACGCGAAGGCAAGCTTCTTTGTCACCTCGATGTACCTGAAGAAGTGCAAGGATTACGCGATCCGCATGAAGGAAGAGGGACACATGGTTTGCAACCACACGGTGAACCACAAGGATCTCCGCAAGGAGCCGGTGGAGAACATCGTCTCCGAGATCATCGATGTGGCGGAGTATTTCTACGAGCTGACCGGCTACGAGATGGATCCGTTCTTCCGCACGCCGTCGGGCGCGTACACCGTGCGCCTGCTGTCCATCATCCGCGACGCGGGGTACCGCTGCGTGTTCTGGAGCATCGCCTACGGCGACTACCACAGGGATGATCCGCCGGCGCCGGGCTATGTGACGGATCATTTTAAGACGTATTATCACAACGGCGCGGTCGCGCTCATACACAATGACTGTGACCGGAACGCGGAAGAACTCGATGCCGTTTTAACGTTCCTCGAGGAGCAGGGGTACCGCTTCGGCCTGCTCGACGAGATTCCGTGACGTGGGCAGTCTGTGGCAATAAGAAGTAATTGTAGTGGAGTGAATGCAACGGCAGCGGAAATACCGCTGCCGTTGATAATTTTTGTGTATTGGGTAAACATTTAGTCCGTCCAGGTAATCTCGCCTTCAACCTTGTAAAAAGTCTCCCCATCCCATATGGGTGCATTGAGAAATGCTTGTACACATTCGCCGGGATCTTCCGACGAGAACTCCCAAACATACGTCTGACAGCTTGGGTCATTCACGTTATACGGTTCAGTTTGGTAATCATAATCCAACGCCAGATAGTGTAGTGAGTTCTCATACCAACCTTGAATGAAGTATTTTCGTCCTCTGAACAGA